>WQYJ01000014.1 GCA_009781325.1 Propionibacteriaceae bacterium
AGCAGATCTTTGGTAACTGTGTTGTCTTACCTGACCCGGTCTCCCCTGAAAGGATCACAACCTGGTGGGTACGAATCAACTGCGCAATCTCATCCGTATGCGCAGCAATAGGCAGCGACGGATCCACCGCCAGATTCACACCACTGAGCGCACTCACCCGCACAAATCTACCGTGCTCATCCGCATACAGCCATCCTCCCCCACCCGGTCATCCTGCCGTCAGGCAGGACCCCCGGCGGCCAAACTACGGACTTGAGTAGAGATCTACCCACAGTCCCTACGCTGGCTGCCGGGGGTCCTGCCTGACGGCAGGATGACCAGGGTTGGGATTTGTAGCGGAGTGCAGGCCCCCGGCAACCTGCGTAGGGACTTGGGTAAAGAACTACCCCCAGCCCCAACATCGGCTGCCGGGGGTCCTGCCTGGCGGCAGGATGACCAGGGTTGGGACTTGTAGCGAAGTGCAGGCCCCCGGCAACCTGCGTAGGGACTTGGGTAAAGAACTACCCCCAGCCCCAACATCGGCCGCCGGGGGTCCTGCCTGGCGGCAGGATGACCAGGGTTGGGACTTGTAGCGGAGTGCAGGCCCCCGGCAACCTGCGTAGGGACTTGGGTAAAGAACTACCCCCAGCCCCAACATCGGCCGCCCGGGGGTCCTGCCTGGCGGCAGGATGACCGGATTCACAGTGCACTAGGCTGGTAGTCATGGAACTCACCTTGCCGTCCCGGGTCATCCCAGAGTCACTTTTCCTGCGGGACTTCACCACCACGAGGGTCGGAGGGCCTGCCAATCAGGTCGTGGTCGCGCGTACTGAAGCTGAACTGATTAACACAGTGAGTACGGCCGATGCACTCAATACCCCGGTTTTGGTGATCTCGGGGGGATCCAACATGGTTATTGCCGACCAGGGTTTTCCTGGAGTGGCGGTTGTTGTTGCCACAACAGGAGTCACGGTCAGCACCGATGAATGTATCGTGTTTCTCAACGTCGCCGCTGGTGAGTCGTGGGATGGACTCGTGGCAGCGACGGTTGAACAAGGCTGGTCCGGTTTGGAGATGCTCTCCGGCATCCCTGGGCTGGTCGGAGCAGCTCCGGTTCAAAACATTGGTGCGTACGGTTGGGAGGTCAGTAAGGTCATCACCGAAGTTCGCGCCTTCGACCGCCAAACCTCAACTGTAGTCACCCTCTCCCCGCCAGATTGCCAGTTTGACTATCGCACCAGCCGTATCAAACAGGAAGCAGACCGCTATGTTGTCCTGAGCGTGGAGCTCGCTGTGAGAGTCTCGGACACCTCCGGGCCAATTGAGTACGCCGACCTGGCTCGCTATCTGGGTGTTGACATGGGAGCCACGGCACCAATCAGAGACGTTCGCCAAGCAGTCCTGGAAGTACGGCGCACCAAGGGTATGGTCCTCGACGCGGCCGATCATGACACCTGGAGTTCCGGCAGTTTCTTCACTAACCCCATCATCTCAACCGAACAGGCAGCGGTTCTTCCTGCTCAGGCTCCGCGTTTTCCCCAGGCAAACGGAGGAGTCAAAACTTCAGCAGCATGGCTCATCGACCACGCCGGCTTCCATAAAGGTTTTGGTGAGGGTGCGGCAACCCTCTCCACCAAGCACGTCCTTGCTCTCACCAACCGAGGCACTGCCACCGCCCAAGACATCATCACCCTGGCGCGGAGAATCCGAGCAGGAGTGGAGTCAGCCTATGGGATCACCCTCGAACCAGAGCCCATCCTGATAGGTCTGAGTCTGTAAGCATCGTCACGGCTTAACCGGAAAAACCTCCACGTGAGCATCGGCAGGGATTGCTGTCCGGAAGGCTCGTGACAGACGGCCCTTTTTCGCCGCCAACTGCACACACTCACCTCCTGGATGAATCCAGGCACCACGCCCAGGTGTTGTTCGGCTGACAATGATTGCACTGCCCGTCCATGCCAAGCGCACAAGCTCGGATTGGGGCGCAGTCAGCCGACACCCGACACAGGTACGAATAGGCTGCGCCATCATCAGGTCAGACTTGCTCGGCGGTGTCCGGGCGAATATCGATCCTCCACCCAGTCAACTTGGCAGCTAGGCGGGCATTTTGACCATCACGGCCAATAGCAAGACTCAACTGATAGTCAGGTACGACCGCGCAGGCCTTCCTGGCTCCAAGATCCACAATGGTCACCGAGGAAACCCGAGCAGGCGACAGGGCTTGGGCCACAAACTCCGCCGGATCCTCCGACCAGTCAATGATGTCGATCTTTTCCCCGTTGAGTTCATTCATCACTGCGCGTACCCGAGAACCCATAGGACCAATCAGGGCGCCCTTCGCGGATACCTCCGGTGACTTGGAGCGTACAGCGATCTTCGTGCGGTGTCCGGCTTCGCGGGCAATCTCACGGATCTCAACGGTCTGATCAGCGATTTCCGGGACCTCTTGGCGGAAGAGTTTCTCCACTAACCCAGGGTGAGTACGTGAGACAACAACCTGCGGGCCGCGCATCTCCTTGCGGACCGCCACGACATAGACCCGCAGTCTCATCCCATGGGTATACTGCTCCCCTGGTACCTGCTCAGCCGTAGGCATGATCGCTTCCACCGACCCCAAGTCCACCCGTACTGTGCGAGAATCCTTATCCTGCTGGATCGTCCCCAGAACGATGTCGCCTTCCTTAGCCAGGAAATGCCCGTACCGCTGCTCATCTTCAGCCTCACGAATACGATTCATGATGATTTGGCGTGCCGTTGCCGCAGCAACTCTCCCGAAATCATGGGGAGTGGCATCAACCTCAGCAAGAACATCCCCGTCCTCATTAAACTCCGGTGCCCACACTATGACCTTGCCGGTTTTCCGATCCAGGGTCACTCTGGCTCCCATGGCATGGCCCGGCACCTTTTCGTACGCATGGAGAAGCGCCTCTTCGAGCGCGGAGATCATGACTTCAACCTTGATCCCGCGCTCCTGTTCTAGTTGTCTGAGAGCAGATAAATCAATATCCATCTCTACTCCTTATCCTCGTCGCGGTTCATTTCTACTTGGACCACGGCTTTCACGATCTGCGAATAGGGCAGATTCCCAGCCTCGAGGAGAGTCACGTCATCATCGGCGGCACCGGTGATCCGATCCGTGAACGGGTTACCTTCGCGCGGGGTGATCTTCACCAGCCTGCCGACATTGCGTCTGTAGTGGGCAGGTTTTTGCAATGGACGATCCACTCCGCGTGTTCCAATCTCCAAGACGGACGGCGTGTCGCCCATGATGTTCTCATCATCAAGCGCGCGCGAGATCTGCGTGGAAATTTCGGCCACCTCATCAAGAGTGAGCCCCGTACCAGTGGCACCATCGCCATCAATTGTGATCCTGACAAGCCTGCGCGACCCCGCTTTGGACTGCTGGATTTCCTCCAGATCCATTCCATGGCGCACCAACACCCGATCAACGCAATCATTCAACGATGTCATCGTCGATCTCCTCTTCAGTTGTCGGGTTCACTTGTCCCTTGGGTCTGTGTCAATTTTAGCCCTAAGACTCCTCTTTGGGTACGATCATTTCATGCGAAAACTGCTCGTTTCCTTCATCGGTGGTGCTCTTATTCTCTCTGGTCTGACCGGATGCGCGGATCCGCTCATCTCTGGTACGCCTCCCGTACCAAGTATTGACGCTGGATTCAGTGCCAACATCACCAAAGCAACCGATGAAATTGCCCTGATTTGGAATGCTGTCAAAGATCTCGGCGACAGTGATCCCCAGGATCCAAAGTGGGGGTACATGGAGTCAGCACTGGAGTCGATGTGGTTGGTACTCACTGGTCCCGATCCGCTTCATCGCATCCCATCTGCCCGCGCAAAACTGCAGGTTACCCCGGTCGGTCTCGACAAGGATGCCACCTCGGAACTCTTGGTCAATGCCCGGGATGCCAACATCGGACGAGCGGAAGCATCCTCAGGACTTGAGGCTGTGTTCTGGGCAAGTATTGCCTGTGGACTCGACCAGGTACGCCTGGGGTTAACACGACCCTATGGGGAGCCTATTGCGCCAGATTCTACTGCCACTATTGCTATCCAGGACATGGATGCTGCTGTGGTCGAACTCATCGCCCGCTACCACGAAGCGGTTTTCGCTCTGAAACCAGCCCTAGGGTTCTTGGACTCCAAGAATCCCAACCGCGCCAACTTCGAACAGATTCTCAACACTGTCCAAGCTGATCTAGAAAAACTCATCGCCCTCGCCCACAGCCTGGACATCACCCCTCCCCCATCAGCCGGGGTCTACGAACTCCCCGCAGGACGCGACACTGCCGCCAGTTACGCTCTAGTTGCGATCTCCCAGCAGAGCCTAGTCGAAGCCTCCGCAGTTCTGGTTGCCTCCAGTACGAACCCCTCGTCCACGATCAGCTACCTCATGACCAACGCAACTCTGGGCTTGCCACTGGGAATAGGCACAGCCGTGTGGCCCGGGTGGCCGGATGGAACACACTAATCGGGCTGCGCGCACCCCTCGGAAGACCCCTTCTTTTCAATTTGCAGATGTGCTTGATAGAGGTCATCGAGATCCTCAGCTTCAATCTCCATGGCTTGCTCGCGATCACGTTGGCGCCGCGATTGTGAGAATACTGACCACTGGACATCCACTTCAGCTTCCATGTCTGTGTGTGCCACTGAGCCAAGGCCTCCTAAAAGTGAGTATCGGTTCGCGTCGAGCAGTCGGTCTACGGAAGCCACCCATTCGGTCATGGACGTGACCAGATGCCGTTCTGCCTGTCCCTCGGCAAAGGCCAAGAACTGCTCAACGAGGCGGTCAAGAACCGTCAATTCTGAATCAGTCAAATAGTTCTTTGCAATGACTGCATCGACCTTGTTCGGACGATCACCCGACCATGTTGTCAGCCCACAATTCGTTGACTCACTTCGACACCTGTCCAGTATCAACTCAGCTGCAGTATGACCAGTCACCGCGTAAAGCAACTTATTCTGGATCGTGGCAAAGAAGACCTTAGCGACTTCAGAGGAACCGTCATAGTCCACACTGGTATCTCGAAACAGATCCTTCACTTTCTGATAAAACCTCTTCTCAGAGGCACGAATGGCCCTAATCCGACGAGAGAGTTCTTCAAAGTAGTCAATGCCGCCTGGCGTCTTCAGGCGGTCGTCATCCAGCGCAAATCCCTTAGTGATGAACTCCCTGAGAACCTGAGTAGCCCAGATACGGAAATGGGTTGCCACTTGGCTCTTCACTCGGTATCCGACACAGATGATCATGTCCAGGTTATAGTGAGCCACTTCTCGGGAGACACTTCGAGAGCCTTCCTGTCGAACTATTAAGAAATTCTGAATAGTTGGCCTCACCGGCAGTTCACCTTCAAGAAGAATGTTCTTTATGTGCATATTTATGTTGGGAATGCTCACACCAAAGAGGTCAGCCAACTGCGCTTGCGTAAGCCAAACACTCTCCCCGTCAAAACGAACATCTAGTCGAGGCTTACCGCTCTGATCGGCATAGACAATGAATCGTCCATCTGGTGCTGGTGTTATGTCCGTGGTCATTAACTGCTCCTCATTTCGGCGATGGGACCATCATCGCAGCAACCTCCGACAGTTTCTGGCGCACTCTTACCTGATGTCTGCGATGATTTCTGCGACTGCGTCTTCGACAGGTACGGAGCGGGCCGTACCTTTGGCGCGGTCGCGTACTTCGACGACTCCATCTTTGAGCCCGCGGCCGACGACTACGCAGGTGGGGAAACCAATGAGTTCCGAATCAGCGAACTTCACCCCTGGGGAGACATTGCGGTCGTCGAGGACTACGTCGATCCCTTCTACCTCCAGGTCAGCAGCCAGTGTGGTGGCAGCGTTGACGATTTCTTCATCTTTGCCGGCGATCACGATGATCACATCATAGGGGGCTACGTTGCGCGGCCAGGCCAAGCCGCGGGCGTCACAGGTTGCCTCAGCAACCATAGCCACCGCACGCGTCACACCGAATCCATAGGAGCCCATGGTCACGGTAACAAGCTTGCCGTTCGCGTTGAGGACCTGCAGACCGAGTGCTTCGGCGTACTTCTTGCCCAACTGGAAGATATGGCCCATCTCAACCCCGCGAGCCAGAGATAGAGGTCCTGAGCCGTCGGGAGACGGGTCACCTTCGCGGATTTCTGCGACATCGATCACACCATCAGAGGTGAAATCGCGCCCCATCACCAGGTTCATGACGTGGGTATCTACCAGGTTGGCTCCGGTGATCCATGCCGTACCTTCGACGACCCTAGGATCAGTGAGATAGGTGATCTGCGAAGGAGAATCCTTACCCAATCCGACAGGCCCGATATATCCGCGTACCAGCATGGGGTAGGCCTCAAAGTCGTCATCATTGAAAGGCTCAGCAGCATCAGGACTCAGTGCTGCCTCTAGTCTCTTCTCATCCACCTCACGATCACCGGGAACACCGATAATCAATGGAGTACGCTTTCTGTCAGGACTGACCCGCATAAAGACGACATTCTTCAAGGTATCGCAACCCTGCCAGGGACGATCCGTACGAGGAGTGATCGCGTTCACTGCGTCGACCACCAGATCGATCGTCGCAGCACCTGGAGTGTCGATCAGACTCGGCTCGGCAGTCGTAGAAAAATCTTGGGGCTCACTCATTGCCACCGTGGCCGCCTCAACATTGGCAGCATAACCGCCAGGTGAGCGTACGAAAGTGTCTTCGCCGTATTCCGCGATTGCCAGGAATTCCTCCGAGCGTGATCCACCCATAGCCCCCGACATGGCCTTGACGATGACATAGTCCAATCCCAGGCGAGCCATGATCTTCTGATAGGCCTCGCGGTGTTTGTCATAGGCCACCTGCAGCCCCGCCTCATCGATATCGAAGCTGTAGGAATCCTTCATCGTGAACTCGCGTCCACGCAGCAGCCCAGCCCGAGGACGAGCCTCGTCACGATACTTCACCTGGACCTGATACAGAATCACCGGCAGGTCCTTGTACGAGGAGTAAAGGTCCTTCACGATCAGGGTAAACATCTCCTCATGGGTGGGGCCCAGCAGCATATCCGCACCCTTGCGGTCCTTGAGGCGGAATAGATTGGGGCCGTACTCCGCCCAACGGTTGGTCTGCTCATACGGCTCTTTGGGCAGCAATGCAGGAAAGTGGACTTCTTGGGCGCCGATTGCTTCGATCTCTTCGCGGACGATGGCATCAACCTTGGCGAGCACCTTCAGCCCAAGCGGCAGCCACGAGTAGATTCCTGGTGCAGCCCGGCGGATATACCCAGCACGCACTAACCATTTGTGACTGGGCAATTCTGCATCTGCTGGATCCTCTCGAAGTGTCCGAACAAACAACTGCGACATCCTGGTATACGACACGGCTGACTCCTTGCATGACAACTAACTGCGCCATTCTACCGTGAGGATTCGTCGATTCAGGATTAGTACATGATGGTGGCGCACTCGCCGACCTGGGTGAACCCCACAGACTCGTAACAGCGTACGGCGGGAAGATTGTAGTGATTGACGTAAAGACTGACCGTCGAGAACCGCTGACGGCACTGTGCAACCACTCCAGCCATAAAAGTCTTCGACAGTCCCTGACCTCTCAACTGCGGGGCAAGCCACACTCCCCCGATCTGGCAGATCATCCCCGAGGTCGCCACGACGTCAGCCTTGAACAACACGGAGTCGGCCCCCAAGACGCCATAGCTGTGGCCCTTCATCATCATCTGTGTCACGTGGTCACGGTAGGACCCTTGAGGACTGATAGGAGCCACACCAACCTCTTCGGTATACATCGCAATTGATGCCTCCAGATAGCGATCCAAATGGCGAGTGGTAATCACCTCCACCGACTGGGATGGGACAACCGCCGGGTCCTGCGAAATCGCCATGACCTTCTGGTGATCGCGTACCTCTCGCGGTGACGCCCATTGAGGGAAGCTGCGCGTACACAATCGTTCCCAGAGCCCCATTGCCTCATCACGTACGCCAAGAATCGAGGAGCAGCGGCGGTGCTCAAGACAGGAACTGAAGGCATCCAGCGCCTCATCAGTGGCATTGATCGGATGCAGACTAAAGCCGTCAACTAGCGCTGAGACAAGATGCGGGCCTTCAAAATAGCCGATGAGTTCACTGCCGGTCCACGCTGGTTCCAGACGTTGGCGACTAACTTTGGAAGAAGCCACGATGTTGTCGATTGGGCGCCTGTCAAGGATACGGAACACTTCAGGGGTGTCCCGCCTAGTCAGCATCCTCACCTCGCCCATAGGTCTCCTTCGACACCACAGGGGGAAGCCTTTTCCCCCCGCGTTATTCCCCCCCTATGGGTAAGTCTACGACTTTAATCGATATCTGGTGGAATTTCGGCAACTAATCTTTGTGCATGAGACAGAAGGGCTGGAAGAATCTGGTCTTCTGCAACAGTTTCGATCACTTCGCCAGCCACGAAGATCTGTCCTTTGCCATTGCCCGCAGCGACACCGAGATCGGCTTCGCGTGCCTCTCCTGGGCCGTTGACGATACAGCCCATGACAGCGACTCTCATGGGTGCGTTCAGGTCTTTCAAGCCCTCAATGACCTGGTCAGTCAGGGAAAAGACATCCACCTGGCAGCGTCCGCAGGTGGGACAGGAAATGATTTCGAGAGTACGCGGACGCAGGTGCATGCTCTCCAACAGCTTGCATCCAACTTTGACTTCTTCAACCGGAGGGGCCGACAGAGAAACTCGGATGGTGTCACCAATCCCCTCAGCCAACAAAATGGCAAAGGCTGCCGACGACTTCACCGTACCCTGCATTGTCGGGCCTGCCTCGGTTACACCCAGATGAAGAGGATAGGCACACTGTTCAGAAAGCTGACGATAGGCGTTCACCGTGGTGACCACGTCGTGGTGTTTGACGGAGATAGCAAAGTTGTAGAATCCCACTTCCTCAAAAAGCCTGGCTTCCTTCAGAGCAGACTCCACCAGTGCCTCCGGGGTGGCCTTGCCATATTTGGCCATCATGGCTGCGTCCAAGGAACCAGCGTTGATCCCAATGCGCAGAGCTGTCCCATTCTGCGTTGCGGCTTTGGCGATGTCGGCAATCTGGTCATCGAAAGCCTTGATATTGCCGGGGTTGACCCTCACTGCTGCACACCCTGCTTCGATCGCTGCAAAGACGTACTTTGGTTGGAAGTGGATGTCAGCAACCACGGGGATTGGCGACTTGGCTGCAATTGCCGCTAGAGCATCAGCGTCCTCTTGACGAGGACAGGCCACACGCACGATATCGCATCCGGCTGCCACGACCTCAGCGATCTGCTGGAGGGTAGCATCCACGTCGTGGGTGGGTGTGGTCGTCATGGTTTGGACCGTGATCGGTGCGTCACCGCCCACATAGATCGGCCCGACCTTCACCTTGCGTGTAATGCGGCGAGGAGCCAGGGGTACACCATCACTCATGGATTTTCCTCCAATACTTAGGACCTCAGTTATGAAAGCAAGATGGGGCTGATGATATCAGCGATGATGAAAACCGCACCGATGAGGATTAAGAAGGCCATCATCACATAGGTAACGGGAAGCAGTTTTGCCGTGTCGGCTGGTCCCGGATCTGGTTTTCCGCGGAGTTTCGCAACCCAGCGGCGAATACCTTCAAAGATGCCCGCTGCGACATGTCCGCCATCAAAGGGCAGCAGAGGTACGAGGTTCATCATTCCCACGAAGAGGTTCACCGATGCCAG
The DNA here is from genome assembly GCA_009781325.1 of Propionibacteriaceae bacterium. Lineage (GTDB taxonomy): Bacteria > Actinomycetota > Actinomycetes > Propionibacteriales > Propionibacteriaceae > WQYJ01. Next base: position 9,706 of record WQYJ01000014.1, read on the forward strand.
AAGTTGAACAAAGAAGGCTGCGCGAGCACCGACAGGAGCATCGAGAGCTGCAACATCTCCAGCCAGAATCGAGGCCCCCAGAATAGACATAGGGCCGTTGGGATCTCTTTCCTGACCTGTGACCATGTTCACCACTGCTATCCACGCAGAAACAGGTAACTTGATGATCGCTTTGACCACCTGACCAGTCATCGAGGCCATCTCTTTGAGTGTCTGTCCAGGCCCTACCTTGGCCATCACGCGCAGCATGGATATACCAATGAATCCAACATGGATAGTCTCGCCCGGATTATTGGGATCCTCAGCCACGTAGTACATACCCTCAACTTCGGGAAGTTCGATTACTTTCCCATCACGATCGACGCTGAGCTGGACCATACCCTCGCCACTGGCTTTGATAGCGTCTGAAAGCTGCGACCAGTTCGACACCTCGGTGCCGTTGAAACGCACCACAGTGTCCCCAACCCGAAGACCCATGGTGATCGCAGGAGGAGGTACGCATTCCTCGGCTTGGGAGTCCACACACGCAGAGACTCGGGCAATCGTTAAGGATGTCTCTGGCTGCCCATAGAACAGGTTCACTCCCGCAAAGAGAAGAAAGGCAAGAATCAAGTTCATGCCAACACCGGAGAACATGATGATCAAACGCTGCCACAATGGCTTCTGATAGTAGAGCCGATTCCCAGCTATGTCTTCATCGGTGATGAGTTCCCATTCACCCTCGCGCGCTGCATCAGCCATCCTCTTCAGGCGAGTGTCTTTACCTTCCTTGTACGGAGGGTACATACCCAACATGCGTACGTAGCCGCCCAAAGGAATGATCTTGATCCCGTACTCTGTTTCACCTTTTTGGGTCTTCCAGATGTTCTTGCCGAAACCAATGAAGAACTGCAGGACTCTGACCTTGAAGAGCTTGCCCGGTATGAAGTGACCAACCTCGTGCAAGCCAACACTGATGAGGATCAACGCGAAGAAGAGCAGCGCTCCGCCGATCATGACACCTATATTGTTCATTGCGTCCTTTCCATGGTTTCTACAACACAAGCCCGAGCCCACGCATCAGCCTCGCGGATGCCTTCAAGAGTCATAGCTGTGTCCTGTGAAAGACTGTGATGGTCACTAATATAGCGATCTACTACAGCAGATACCGTATCCACGATACCGAGAAATCCGAGGGATGACTCACAGAAAGCGTCAACGCAGACCTCATTAGCCGCGTTAAAAACTGTGGGAACATACTGGCCTAGTTCCCCGGCTTTACGCGCCAGTTCAACAGCCGGGAACGTCGTTGCATCGAGGGGTTCAAAAGTCCACGTTCGAGGGGCACTCCAGTCGCATGGCTCGCCGATGTTATCGAGTCGGTCAGGCCAACTCAACCCGAGAGCAATTGGCAGACGCATATCGGGCGGTGAGCACTGGGCGATTGTTGACCCGTCGACGAATTCCACCATGGAGTGAACGATGGACCCAGGGTGAACAACAACCTGTATCTTGTCCCAGGGTACGGAAAAGAGCAGAGCAGCTTCGATGAGTTCCAGCCCTTTGTTGACCAGGGTCGATGAGTTGATCGTCACCACTCGACCCATGTTCCAGGTCGGGTGAGCCAGGGCATCGGCCACAGTCACATCCCGCAGTTGATCACGAGTACGTCCGCGGAAAGGTCCGCCAGAGGCTGTCAGAATGAGGCGTTTCACTTCTTCTTCGCGCCCGGATCTCAATGCTTGCGCAAAGGCTGAGTGTTCAGAATCAACGGGTACGATCTGCCCTGGACTGGCTGCTTGAGTGACGAGTTTTCCTCCCACGACCAGGGACTCCTTGTTCGCCAGCGCTAAGGTTGACCCCGCTTTCAGCGCGGCAAGAGTGGGTTCGAGTCCGGCGTACCCGGTGATGGCATTCAGTACGACGTCCGCGTCAATCCCAGCAAGTTCTGCCGATGCCTGTGGTCCAACAAGGATCATCGGAGTTGAGATGTTGAATCCGGTCAATGCTGCACGCAACTTGGCTGCGGCTTCTTCACTAGGAAGTGCTACCCGAGCCGGTCGTACGGCGGCAATTTGCTGGGCAAGCACGCTGATATTTCCCCCGCCCGCCGAGAGTCCAGTCACACAGAATTTTTCCTCATGGCGGCTAATGACATCCATAGCCTGAACCCCAATGGACCCTGTAGACCCCAGAATGACGACACTACGCACTAGATAATTCTCTCATGAACCCCAGCCAACTGACCGCAGGCACCATCAATGTCTTGGCCGCGGGTATCGCGCAATGTCGTGGGGATACGGGCAGCTTCGAGGCGGGCAATGAATTCTTCTCGATCCCGTTTCCGAGAAGCTGTCCACTTGGAACCGGGGGTTGGGTTGAGCGGAATGAGATTAACGTGAACCCATCCGCGGCCACGTTTGATTAACTCCTGTGCTAGCAGGTCAGCCCGCCATGGTTGGTCGTTGATGTCACGCATCATGGCGTATTCGATCGACACCCTTCTGCCTGTGATGTGGAAATATTGCGCAGCAGCATCAAGGACTTCTCGTACCTTCCACCTCTTGTTGAGCGGCACAAGTTCGTCGCGCAGTTCATCATCGGGGGCATGTAGGGAGACCGCAAGGGTGAGAGGAAGCCCTTCCTGGGCAAGATCAATGATTCGAGGGACTATTCCGGCTGTGGAGACTGTGATCCCGCGGGCCGATATTCCGAAGCCGTCTGGGGAGGGTGAACAAATTCCTAGGATTGCGGTCATCACTGCCTTGTAGTTAGCCAGCGGCTCGCCCATTCCCATGAAGACGACGTTGTTGAGCGTACCTCGCGGCCCAGGCAACTCACCGCGGCTGATTGCGAGGATCGCCAGGCGTACTTGTTCAAGAATCTCGGCAGCGCTCAAATTGCGCGTCAGACCTGCCTGCCCGGTCGCGCAGAAAGGGCAGCCAATTCCGCAGCCAACCTGTGAGGACACACACAGAGTAGACCTCATTGACCCAGTGACCTGTTCCTGGGTCTCTGTTCCAAGATCAGCGTGCTGGGATCGCTGGTAGCGCATCAGTACGCACTCAACCAGGCTCGCATCGTCAAGGCGGTAGAGACTCTTGAGTGTCGACCCCTGGTCCGTGGAAAGCTGCGCCACCTTGGTTAGCAGTGGTGGGAAGAGGTCACAGATTTTGGCGCGTTCGACCGCTGGCAGATCAGTCCAGGTACGCGGATCTACCTCGTACCGATTGAAATAGTGGCGGGAAATCTGCTTAGCCCGAAACGCGGGAAGCCCATACTCCTCGACCGCTGCCGTACGTTCGTCGGCGGACATCTCGGCCCAGTGACGCACTGTTGTTACTCCAGACACTTCGATCGTCTATCCGAACAGCCAGACCATGATCAGCCAGGCAGGAATGGCGCTCAGGATATACGAGTCAACCCGATCCATGATTCCACCGTGGCCTGGTATCACAGAACTCATGTCTTTGATGCCCAGATCACGCTTAATGACTGATTCAACAAGATCACCGAAAATCGCGGAGATCACGATGACAAATGCCAGAACCAGCCCTTTCCACCATGCTTGATCCACAATGAAGATAGTCAACATGATGACAACCACTGAAGAAAACAGGACGGAACCCAAGGCTCCCTCCCAGGATTTCTTGGGGGAGATTGTCGGCGCCATGGGGTGCTTCCCCATGAAAATGCCGAAGAAATAACCGCCGATGTCGACAGCAGCAACCCCAGCCACGAAGATGATCACCTTGAATGAGCCTTGTTCTTCCGCCAGCATGAACATCACTCCGGCTCCTAGTAGGCAGGGGTAGAGGAGCAAGAACAGCGTCGACGAAACATCGGTGATATAGCCTGTACTCGTACCAAACAGACGAATCAGGGCCACAGCTATCACTGTGAGTCCAATGACACCAACGAGCATCACAGGCGATATGATCTCGGGATAGGACTGTGCTGCATAAGCTCCTTCAATGAAAAGAACCGACCCAATCAGCAGCGGTACGAATTGGATTTTCACTCCGCGTTGGCGTGCGAGAGCCTGTCCGAACTCAAGCTGAGCTCCGACCATGGCAGCGGCAATCAGTAAGACGAATGCCCAGGGCAGCCATATCAGTGAAGCACCGACCACAGCCAGCAAGCCAATACCCACCCCTGTTGCGATAAAGATGTCGCGCCCCGCTCGCTTGTTAACTGCCTGAATCGCCTCACTTACTGTGTGGTGCTCCGAGCGGGAAGATGGGGTGGGTGTGTCGGCCATCAGACCTCCATCAGTTCGGCTTCTTTACGCTTGAGGAGCTCATCGATTTCCTCAACATGCTTTTTGGTGATCTCGTCGAGCTTCTTCTCCGCGCGTATGACGTCATCCTCGCCGACTTCCTTGTTCTTCTCCATCTTCTTGCAGGCATCAATGGCGTGGCGGCGGGCATTGCGGATGGCAACCTTGCCTTCCTCAGCCTTATGGCGTGCAAGCTTGGTGTATTCCTTGCGGCGTTCTTCGGTGAGTACGGGCAAAACGATACGGATCACGTGTCCGTCATTGCTGGGGTTCACTCCTAGGTCCGAGTCGCGGATAGCGCGCTCAATGGCCGGCATAGCTGACTGGTCATAGGGGGCAATGAGCATCGTACGAGCCTCAGGAACCTGGAAGCTGGCGAGCTGCTGAAGAGGAGTGGGAGCACCGTAATATTCAGCGGTCAGATGGGCAAACATCGCCGGATGCGCACGCCCGGTACGAATGGTCGCGAACTCCTCCTTGGAGTGCTCGACGGTGAGAGCCATCTTATGGTCAGCGGTGGAAATAATATCGGTTAACACGATGTCTCCTTAACGAGGGCGGCAGTTGGGCGATGATCGTATGTACTAACTTAGCTGATTGTGGAGAAAACCTTGGTACCCAGTGGTTCTCCGGCTATCGCTTTCTCAATGTTTCCTGGTACATCCAGGTTAAAGAAGATCATCGGAATATGGTGTTCTCGGGCTAAGGAGATCGCAGTTGCATCGGCGACCTTCAAGTTCCTGGCCAAGAATTCGTCGTAGGTGAGTTCGTGGAACATCACGGCATCGGGATACTTATTGGGATCCTTGTCGTAGACTCCATCCGCACCCTGCTTTGCCATCAGGATGACCTCACAGCCGACTTCCAGAGCTCGCTGGGCAGCCACGGTATCGGTGGAGAAGTACGGCATCCCAGACCCAGCACCAAAGATCACCACACGGCCCTTTTCCATGTGCCGTTCTGCTCTGCGCGGAATATAGGATTCCGCGACTTGTCCCATGGTGATTGCTGTCTGTACGCGGGTGTCGATTCCGGCCTTTTCGCAGAAATCCTGCAAAGCCAAGCAGTTCATCACTGTGCCAAGCATGCCCATGTAGTCTGCTCGGGCTCGATCCATACCGTGTGTTTGGAGTTCGGCTCCTCGAAAGAAGTTCCCGCCTCCGACAACGATGGCAATCTGAGTCCCATTCTTTGCCACAGATGCGATCTGTTCTGCGATGGATGCCACAACATGCGGGTCCACCCCCAAAGCACCCCCTCCGAATGCTTCTCCCGATAGCTTTAACATGACTCTGTGGTACACCTTAGTCATCTCTTCCTCATCTCTTGTTCCAGCTTCGGATAGCAATGTGCGCCGGGGTTATTTTATCCCTCCGGCGCACATTTTTAATAGTCTTTTGTTCCACTTCGTGGTTTATTAGGCTCCTGCTGAGAAGCGTACGAAGCGTGTGATGACAACTCCTGCATTGTCCAGGAGCTGACCTACGGTGAGTTTGTCATCCGAGATCGCTGCTTGATCGCGCAGACAGGAGTCTTTGTAGAAGTCCTTGATGCGGCCTTCAACGATACGCGGAATCACATGTTCGGGCTTTCCGTCTTCGCGTGCGGCTGCTTCAGCAATCTTCTTCTCCTGCTCGATGGTCTCTTCGGAGATTTCACCGGCATGAACATAGATGGGGCTCATGGATGCGATCTGCAGAGCAATGGAGTGAGGCACTGCTGTGTCATCGGTACCCTCGAACTCGACCAGGACGCCAACCTGAGGAGGAAGGTCTGGGGAGCGGCGGTGTAGATAGGTGTGGGTCGTACCTGTGAAGCGTGCTACGTTCACAAGTTCCAGCTTTTCACCAATCTTCACCGACAGAGCACTCACAGCCTCGGCCACGGTCGAACCGTCCGGGAGTTTCACCTCATTGGCTGCGGCGACCGAGTCGGCACCGGCTGCCTCAACAGCTTCGGCAACCTGGACAGCTAGGGCCATGAACTCTTCGTTCTTGGCGACGAAGTCAGTTTCGGCACCGAGTTGAATCAGAGAGCTTCCAGCACCAGCCACTAGGCCATTGCTGGCTTCGCGGTCAGACCTCTTGGCAGCCTTCGCTGCTCCGGAGATACGAAGAAGCTCGGTTGCCTTATCGAAATCGCCGTCAGCTTCAACAAGAGCGTTCTTAGCGTCCATCATTCCTGCGCCTGTTTGGTCGCGCAGTTTCTTCACATCAGCGGCAGTGATAGTCATATCAGTTCTTTCCTTGGTTTCGAATCAGGCTTTGGGCGTACGGCGAGTGCGGGTCTTCTTGGCGGGCTCTTCGGTTGGTTCGGGGGTCTGGACAGCCTCAGCAACCTCAACAGTCTCGACGACCTCGGCCACCTCGGGAGTCTCGACAACTTCAGCAACCTCGACAACGACAGGCTCTGCAACCGCGGCAACGTCGACAACCTCAACGACCTCGGGTTCGGTGACCTCAACAGTGGCAGCAACCTCAATTTCGGGCACTTCGGTTACCTCAACGGCAACGGGCTCAACGACCTCAACAACCTCGGCTGGGTCAGCCGCAGCTTCGGTCTCTGCACCGGAGAGCAGTTCACGCTCCCACTCGGGCATGGGCTCGACTTCGACTTCTTCTTCACCGGTCATCGGTGCATGGGAGCGGGCCATCAGACCATCAGCAACAGCGTCAGCAATGACCTTGGTCAGCAGCGCAACCGCACGGATGGCGTCATCATTACCGGGAATCGGGTAGTTCACCTCATCTGGATCACAGTTGGTGTCCAGGATGGCGACGATCGGGATGCCCAGCTTGCGGGCTTCATCAACAGCAAGGTGTTCCTTGTTGGTGTCGACGATCCACACGGCGGCAGGTACCTTACCCATATCGCGGATTCCACCGAGGGACCTGTTGAGCTTGTCGCGCTCACGGGAGAGTCCCAGCAGTTCCTTCTTGGTCAGCCCGGATGCAGATACATTCGACAGATCCATCGCCTCGAGTTCCTTCAGACGCTGGATCCTCTTCATCATGGTTGGGAAGTTGGTCAGCATCCCGCCCAGCCAGCGCTGATTGACGTACGGCATTCCCACCCGAGTTGACTGCTCGGCAATTGTTTCCTGGGCCTGCTTCTTCGTACCCACGAAGAGAATCTGGCCGCCGTTGGCGACGAGATTACGGACGAACAAATAGGCGGTTTCAATCTCTTGGATGGATTTGTGGAGGTCGATGATGTAGATGCCGTTGCGTTCGGTGAAGATGAAGCGGCGCATCTTGGGGTTCCAGCGACGGGTTTGGTGACCGAAGTGGACACCAGCATCGAGGAGTTGGCGCGCAGTAATGACAGCCATGACAGTCCTTTCTATGACAGGCTAAGCCTGCTTTGAGTTCTTGATGCCTGCGGCATCCCTGACATCGGATCGATCCCCACTGCTTGTCAGCAGACCTACGAAGATCGAAACGGACTTCCGATGTGCGAATTTTCCTAGGTTTTCACCTAGGGACCCATTTCTGGGCCAGCGTCTATTCTATCGCGCGGGTCAAAATCGGCAAATCCTCAATGGAATAGTCTTCGATGATTTGCGCTACGGGGCAGGGATAAGGCAGAGTCTCCTCATGAGTTCACAGGCGAGCACGTCCAGTATTGTGTCATCTATTCGCAACGTCGTCCTGGTCGGGTCCAGCGGGTCCGGCAAAACGACACTGTATGAAAACCTCCTGAAGTCCCGAAATCCGGGATATCGGGGCGAGAAAATGGACCCCGAGCGCGCTGCTGCTCTGGCTGTTTCTTCGATCAAGGTTGATTCCACCACCGTCACCTTCCTCGATGCCCCCGGGCATCCCGATTTCGTGGGTGAACTGCGGGCTGGTTTGCGCGGTGCTGATGCAGCCGTCTTCGTGATCTCCGCTGCCGATGGTGTGGATGCGGCAACCGAGGGTCTGTGGCACGAGTGTGCAGCCGTGGGGATGCCCCGTGGAATTGCCATCACCAAGATCGACGATGACCGTACTGATTTCGCCTCTGTACTCGCCGGAATCCAAGACCTCTGGGGCCAGGCCGTGCAGCCTGCGTATGTACCGCTCAAGGACGGCGCAAAGCTGATCGGCAATCTGTCAATGGTCTCTCAGTCGGTCTATGACTACTCCTCTGGGAAGAGAGTACGCCGCGACGCTACCGATGCAGAGATCGCAGTGCTCGAGGAATACCGTGCTGGTTTGATCGAGGGCATCATCCAGGAGTCTGAAGATGACTCACTGATGGATCGTTACCTTGAGGGTGAGATTCTGATGAAGGACGAACTAGTTGAGGACTTCACCAAGGCTATCTACACCGGCCGTTTCTTCCCTGTGGTTCCTGTGAGTTCGCTCAACGAGGTTGGTATCGAAGAGTTGCTCTCCACGATCGTGAGCGCTTTCCCGAACCCAAGCCGTCATCGCCTGGTGGCTTCGAAGGTCATCGGCGGCAAGATTGAAGCTGTCGCACCCGAGGTGGGCAACCCTGCGGGTCCGCTGTTGGCTGAGGTCATTCGTACCACCTCCGATCAGTTCGCAGGCCGCGGTTCTCTCGTACGTGTCTTCAACGGCACTCTCAAGCTTGATGACTCGGTGATGGTCTCGGGGCATCGCTCCTTGTTCACCGGAAAGGCCGACCCCGCACGTCCCGACCATGATGACGTGGACAAGGTCGGCGCGATGTCGATTCCCGGTGTGGGCGAGAACACCCCGACCCCCCAGGCCGTCGCCGGTCAGATCGTCTTCGTCACCAAGACCGCCAAGGCTGAGACTTCAGACACCTTGTCATCGAAGGATGCTCCGGTGGTGTTGACCCCGTGGAATCTTCCTGAGCCGCTGCTGCCGGTCGCCATTCGCGCTGCTACACGCAACGACGAGGACAAGCTCCCGGTTGCCCTGAACCGCCTGGCTGTTGAGGACACCACCGTACGTGTGGAAGCCGCTGCCGAGACCAAGCAGACGATTCTGTGGGCGATGGGTCAGGCACACATCGACCTGCTGCTGGCTCGTCTGAAGGACCGCTATGGTGTCAACGTCGTCTCCGAGCCGATTAAGGTTGCTCTGCGCGAGACCTTCGTCGGGTCTGCGAAGGCTGATGGGGCTCATGTGAAGCAGTCCGGCGGGCATGGGCAGTACGCCAAGTGCACCATCGAGGTTGAGCCGCTGGAGCGCGGTGCTGGCTTCGAGTTCGTTGACAAGATCGTCGGCGGAGTGATTCCGCGCCAGTTCATTCCTTCGGTTGAGAAGGGCATTCGCAACCAACTGGAGAAGGGTGTTATTGCTGGCTTCCCCATGGTCGATATTCGGGTGAACCTGGTTTTCGGAAAGTATCACTCCGTGGACTCCTCCGACCTGGCCTTCCAAATGGCTGGTGCCCATGCCATTAAGGAAGCCTCCGCCAAGGCAGGTGTTGTCGCTCTTCTCGAACCAATTGACAAGGTCACGGTCACTGTTGACGAGCAGTACATGGGTGCTGTCATGACCGATGTTTCCGGCCGGAGAGGCCAACTCCTGGGCACCGATGCTGATGATGCCCATCATGCAATTATTCATGCGCTGATCCCGCAGTCTGAACTAAGCAAGTACGCCATCGATCTGCGCGGTCTGGCCCGCGGTTCCGGATCCTTCACCCGTGAGTTCCACGGGTACGAAATCCTGCCGCAATCCCAAGCCGACGCAGTCATCGCAGCCTCCAAGGAGTCCAGCAAAGGATAAGAATTACCCTTGACTGGTGCGAATCATGTAAAGTATTCGCGCAAGCCTCCATAGCTCAGTTGGTTAGAGCAGCGGACTCTTAATCCGCGTGTCCAGGGTTCGAGTCCCT
>WQYJ01000015.1 GCA_009781325.1 Propionibacteriaceae bacterium
ATCCACACGACCAGCAACGAAGCTGATGGTCTCATCGCCACCTACCTGAGCACCCTTGTAAGTCAGTGCCGCAGTGTAGGAACGAGCCGTAGTGGAGGTGTAGGTCACGGAGTAGTAGCCGTTACCCAGATTCTGAACATTCGACACTGTCACACCAGCAGGGGTCACAGTGAAATCCATGTCTACGGTGTTGAGGTTGTCCAGAACATTGTTCTGAACATCCCTAGCGAGCAGACGACCTGTCCAGGACTGAACGCCGTCAGCGACAACCACGGTGGCAGTCGAGTCGGTGATGAACACCTCGAAGGTGGACTTATCCAGATCGAGGTCACCGGAGATGAAGGTCACCGATACCGGAGACCCAGCAAGCTCACCCTCGGTGATTGTGCCATGAACATTGACAGTCTCAGCGATTGTGTCGGTGAGGTCAGCGTACGCAAAACCGAAGTCATCGGTGATCTGCTGAGTCACTGTTAGTGAACCGCTGGTTCCACTGTCTAGAGAGAAGTCAACGCTCACACCGGGGACTGGGTTGCAGAACTCATCGGTGACCAGTGCGGTGACCTTGGAGACACCGCCCACCTGCAGAGAGGTTGGGTCAGCGCTGAGGTGCGAGCCAATGAGGCCGTCTTCGCAATCCGGATCAATATCGGGGGTACCCGCCTTGAAGGGGATTGGCTTGGTGGTGCCTACCTGGATCGCCTTGTAGGTCACCTTCGCTGTGGGTGTTGCCGAGGCAACCTTGGAGGAGAAGCGGACGGTGTATGTGCCGTCTGCCTGGGCCTCCACTGCTGTGACAACCACATCTGTGCTGGATGCTGTGAAAACAATGTCGGTCAGAGTCAGACCTGTGAGCTTGTTTCCGTACTCATCCATCGCAGTCAAGATACCTGTGTAGTACTGCCCGCCTGTTGACACGGTCACCCAGGTTGAGCGATCAGCGAGATCAGCGGCAGGGCTGACGGTGAAGGTCGACTTGTCGTAGGAGAACTCACCTGCGGTGAAGGAGATCGCCTGCGGGGAGTTGTAAATCTCACCCTGGGTGATCGTGGCATGCAGATTGACGGTCTCGACCTTCGTGTCGGTGACATTGGCGTACGCCTTGCCTGCGGCATCTGTGGTGGCCTGGGTCACCGTGAGAAGGGCAGAGGAGCCCGTACCGAGGGTGAATGTGACCAGCACACCGGGAACCGGGTTACAGAACTCATCAGTGATCAGCGCTGTTGCATAGGAGGTCTGGCCCACTGTCAAGGAGTTCTTGTCCACCGACAGGTTTGTTCCGTCTGTCTTGGGATCGCAGTCCGGGTCAATATCAGGGTCACCGGCCTTGAAGGGGATCGGCTTGGCTGTGCCTACTGCTGTTCCTTGATAGGTCACCGAGGCCATCGGTGTCGAGGAGGCCACCTTCGAGGAGTACCTCACAGTGTAGGTTCCATCGCCGTGGCCCTGAACTGCGGTCAGTGTCACATTAGTGCTTGTCGCTGAGAAGACAATCTGGCTCAGAGTCAGATTCGGCAGCAGGTTTCCGAGGGCATCCCTGGCGGTGAGGGTACCGACATAGTAGTCGGACCCGGCTGAAACAGTGACCCATGTTGAGGTGTTCGACAGAACAGCCACCGGTGACACTGTGAAGGTTGACTTCTCCCAGGAGAAGTTGCCTGCTGTGAACGTGATGGGGGCTGGGGATCCGTGGATTTCTCCCTGGGTGATGATTGCCTTGGCGTAGACCGTCTCGGCAACATTGTCGGTTACCGATGCATAGGCTTTGCCCTGGGCATCGGTCGTACCCTGGCTGACAGCCAGCGCCCCGGAAGAACCGGGAACCAGTGAGAAGGACACCAGAACACCGGGGACCGGGTTGCAGAACTCGTCTGTGATCAGTGCGGTCAGCGCGGAGGTCCCGCCCACCATCAAGGAGGTGGGATCGGCGCTCAGATTGGTGCCCGGGCGCAACGGATCCTCGCAGTCTGGATCAATGTCGGGGTCGCCATGGGTGAACGCAACAGTACGAGGGCTCGACTTCGCGGGGTCACCATTGCCGCCCAGGTGGGTCGGGGTGGAGCCAACGAGGATCGTCGCAGAAATCTGAACGGACTCAACGCGGGTGTCGGTGAAGGACACCTGGCAGCTTCCTAGGGCGGAACCTGTCGAGGCGGTCACGCAGGTGGTGGAGGAAACCCTTGCGGCTCCCACCGTGGAGAAGGTTGCGTAATTTCCATTCAGAGACAGTGTCACGGTCTGGTTGCCAACAGGGTTTCCGAAAGAGTCCCGGATCGTTGCTGTTGCGGTGATGCGCTGGCCGACGACCTGGGTCGTACGATCCAACTCCAGGGTTGACTTTGAGGCATCAGCAGCACCAGCAGTGAACTCCACGGCCACACCGGAGCCGGTGATGGCTTGCGGGGTTCCCGACACGAGGACGGTGGCGGAAACGTGAATGATCTCTGCCTTGGGATCGGTCAGATTGGCCGTGCACTTGCCCGTGGTGTTTGTGACGCACGTCGTTGAGGTGATCGCAGCACTTGAAGCCGCACCGAAGGTCGCGGATCCATCGAGGCCCAAGGTCACCGTCACATTGGGGACTGCATAACCGTTCGAGTCAACGATGGTCGCTGTGGCGACAACCGGCTGGCCTACAGTCTGCGAGGTACGGTCCACGGTGAGGGTGGACTTGGTTGCATCAGGTGCACCGGGGACGAAGCGTACTGTCGGAGAAACCTGGTTGGAGATCACCGCACCGGAGGCGGAGGTTCCGCGAGCATCAGCCGTGAGGACCACTTCCTGAGCTGTGATGTCAGCCTGGGTCACGGTGTATGTCCCGGTGCAGGTGGTTTGAGCACCCGGAGCCAGGGAGCTCGCACCGCAGGACACGCTCGGGGCAGTGCCCGTACCGGAGAAGTTCACGCGGTTGATGACGATCCCGGAAACCGTGGTGTTGCCAGAGTTGGTCACGGTGAAGGTGAAGGTCACCTGGTTGCCTGCGGCGGTCATCGTTCCGGGGTCACCAGCGGCCAGAGTCAGAGCTGCATTGCGGTTCACACTCACTGTTGCTGAGGCCGCGTTCGACGGCGTCGGCACTGTGGCACCTGACGCTGTGGCGGAGGCCTTGGCGGTGAGGTTCACCTGGCCCGCATCAATGTCGGACTGGGTGAGGATGTACGAGGCTTGACATGTCGTCGACCCGCCAGCGGCGATAGTGGTCGAGTTACATGAAATCGACCCCAGGGATCCCGTACCAGAGAAACCAGGGGCCGTCGTGCCGGTGTACGTACCGGAGGCAGTCACACTCAGACCGGATACCGCGGCAGAACCGGGGTTGGTCACGGTGAAGGTGTAGGTCACTGCTGTACCAGCGGTGGAGACCGTAGTGGGGGACACCGATGCGGCCAGGTCCAACTGTGAGGTGTTGAAGGAAGCATCCGCTGGTTCGTTGAGAGCGTAGACCGTGATGTTGGAGGCCTTCGAGGTGTAGGTCTGGTGAGTGGTGGCAGTCACCGGAACTGTGACCGTACAGTACACCGAATCTTTCGCCAGATTGCCGGAGGCGGATATCTTCCCGCCTGAGGTGTCGACGCTGCCGGATGCACAGGTGGTTGTGGGGGTGCCGACAGTCAGACCTGCGGGGATCGGAGCGGAGAAATTCCAGCCGTTCTTGGCTTGCATGTCAGTGGTGTTGGTGATCGTGAACACCCAGTCGACGGTCGTACCCACAGGGATAACTGCTTGTGAGAAGCTCTGATCGAGCTGGGGCGTCATGTCGATGATCTCGGGGGTATCGAAGGCTGCGTCATTGCCATTTCCCGAAGCGGTGGAGTTGTAGAGCTCCATGCCCACGCTGGAGTTGCCGGAGGGCATGATGAAGGATGACGAGGTCAGGTGCGCAATTGCCACACCGGACTTCTCAGTCTTGCCCGGCCATGTGCAGGGATTCATGTTCGAGGCAAGGACCTGCCTGGTGCCATCGACAATGAGGCTGAAACGAATGGAAGGATCCTGGTAGCGCGGGGTATGGAAGGTGTCCATGTAGTCGCAGTTCCTGGCGGCGAACCAGGCTGACACACCATAGAAACGACCGGATTGGATGGTCCCCAGTGGGCTAATGCTTTGAAGCATGTAACCGGCACCCTGGCTGGTGTCTGGGCGGTTCGTGGCTGCAGAAAGGATGTTGTTGGCGGCTGCATCAGAGGGGTTCATACCCTGGGCGACGCCGATTTCCTTGGCCATCGTACGCAACTGAGTCCACATGAATTCACTTGCGCGAGCGCAGCCATAATCCTGATCAACGGTGGGTGAACCAGACATGGAGTTGAGGATCCAGCCATTACAGGTGCCCTTTTGGGGCCCGGCATCTGGTGTTGTGGGCGGCAACCATTCTGCGTCTGCCTTGTAGCGAGCCGTACCCGTGGTCGGATAGGCAGTCAGCTTCATCGGGGTATTGGTTGTTTGGCTGGTCCCGAAGGTCTCCTTGAAGACCGGGACCGGGTCTTGGGGCACTCCTGGTGTTCCGGGTGCGCCGAATGCTTGCGGTGGTGCAACGGTGATGGTGAGCGCTGAGACTAGCGTCACTGCCATCGTCAGTGCGACTGACAGGGCAGTCACGCGGGACAACAATGTCCTCTCCTGGGCCAACCTGCGCGGGCGAGGTACATCAGCCACGTTGTCTGATGCATTGCCTGCTTGGGCATGACCATCTGAAAATCTACTCATATTCATTAAAAAAGTCCTCCACGACAAAACTCCGCTAGGCACACCAAAATTGCTATGTACCTTCGGATAATTACGCTTGTTTCCAGGCCCAAAGCACGCTGGAATGCGTTTATAAGTGGATCACTCCCCCGTGACCATAGTTGGGCTCACGATTAGCCCACCCTCGTATGCTCCCCGCATAGACGGACAATAGAAAATCCTCCGGTCACCCCCGCGACCCTCATGATTTCCTCAGCCTTGGCCCTCAGCATTCTCCCCGAATACCTCGACCACATCTCCCTCGAGCAATTTACCCCGTCACCTATATGACAAGTACTCACGACTACACTCAACAATCCCCAAAACCGCTGAGTGGCTGCACACAGCATACTTATCATCCTTTTGATTCGCCAAATCAACTCGTTGGTAAAGGCAGTGTACTCCGCCACTCAAGGACGTGACGGTATGACAATAGGGACCCAACCCCCCCGGTCATCCTGCCGTCAGGCAGGACCCCCGGCGGCCAAAGTATGGACTTGGGTCAAGACCTACACCCAGACCCTACCCCGCCCCCACGGTCATCCTGCCGTCAGGCAGGACCCCCGGCGGCCAAAGTATGGACTTGGGTCAAGACCTACACCCAGTCCCTACGTCAGCTGCCGGGGGTCCTGCCTGACGGCAGGATGACCGGGGGTCAAGGAGCGGCCCCCTGACACACCGCCCCCTGTCACGTCCTGCCAAAAGAGCGTGTGTGCCGCGGGGGGGGAACGGCACACACGCCCTGGTTTCACATCCCCATTCTTAGGCTTCGCGACGCCTTTCAATGAGTAGGGCAATTGCTGCTCCGATCACCATGCTTACCACGAAGATGGCTCCTGATTTCACAGCAGATGGCAGTGAGGTTCCGCCTGTGGATGCCACAGGTTTGTTCGTTGAGGTATTGCCTGATGTCCCAGAACCATTGTTATTCTGGTTACCACCACTGGTACCCGGGTTACCCTTATCACCCTGGTCATCACCATCAGAACCTGGGTTACCCTTGTCGCCCTGGTCGCCTCCACCGGTACCCGGATTACCCTTATCACCCTGGTCTCCACCACCAGTGCCTGGGTCACCCTTGTCCCCTTGGTCATCACCACCGGTACCCGGATTACCCTTATCACCTGAGTCATCACCACCAGTGCCCGGGTCACCCTTATCACCTGAGTCATCACCACCGGTACCCGGGTCACCCTTATCACCTGAGTCATCACCACCGGTACCCGGATTACCCTTATCACCTGAGTCATCACCACCGGTACCCGGCTTACCCTTATCACCTGAGTCATCACCACCAGTGCCTGGATCACCCTTGTCACCTTGGTCACCACCGGCACCCGGATCACCCTTGTCACCTTGGTCACCACCGGCACCCGGATCACCCTTGTCACCTTGGTCACCACCGGTACCTGGGTCACCCTTATCACCTGAGTCATCACCACCAGTACCCGGGTCACCCTTGTCACCTTGGTCACCACCAGTGCCTGGGTCACCCTTATCACCTGAGTCACCATCATCTGGATCAGTCACTACAGTCGGATCCTCAGAGGAGACCACGGTGAACTTCACCTGGTTTGAGGGCAAGGAGATATTTCCAGCCTCATCTGTTTCAATCGCATGGATGAGATACTCACCAAGCGCCAAGGGCTCATCCGGGGTACAGCTCCACGTCTGATCATCCCTCACCACAGCCGTACACAGCACCTTGTCGTACGGATCGAGTACGGTAATCAGGTTCCCTGGCTCATCACCAGTACCAACGATCTCCACCGAGGTGTTACTGGTCACGGCTCCGTTGACGGGACCAGTAATCACCGGTACGCCTGGAGCTGTGGTATCAACTGTGATAACTACAGGGTTTGACGGGGTGGAGGTGTTTCCTGCAGGGTCAGTTTCTTCTGCAGTGATTGTATGATCCCCGTCATCCATAGGCGTCGATGGTGCACACGACCATGTCAAATCCGACTGCACGGTCGCGGTACACAAAGTGTTGCCATCCTCGTCTTTGACGGTGATGATATTGCCCGGCTCATCGCCCTTACCAGTGAATGTCGGACGATCATCATTAATCAGATCGCCGTCACCAGGGCGGGTAATCACCGGAGGATTCGGCGGCGTAGTATCCACCACAATAGTCACCGGCTCCGAAGGATCGGACTCATTGCCAGCCTCATCAGTTTCCGTTGCGGTATACGTATGCTCACCATCGTCCACAGGGCTCTCAGCCGTACATGACCAGGTCAGATTAGCCTGGACGATTGCCGTGCATATTTCCTTGTCATCCTCGTCCTTCACGGTGACAGTATTGCCCGGCTCATCACCCTCACCAGCGAATGTCGGACGATCATCATTAATCAGATCGCCGTCACCAGGGCGGGTAATCACCGGAGGATTCGGCGGCGTAGTATCCACCACAATAGTCACCGGATCAGAAGGATCGGACTCATTGCCATCCTCATCAGTTTCCGTTGCGGTGTACGTATGCTCGCCATCATCCACAGGGTCCTTCGCCGTACATGACCACGTGAGGTCATCCTGGACGATTGCCGTGCAAACTTCCTTGTCATCCTCGTCTTTCACGGTGACAGTATTCCCTGGCTCATCACCCTCACCGGTGAAGGTCGGGGTGTCGTCATTGGTCAGATCCCCGTCCCCAGGTCCGGTAATCACCGGAGGATTCGGAATCGGACTCAGCGTGACAACAAAGACGGTATTTACCGGCAGAATCTGCGTGGCTCCCACAGGGGAGGTCGCTGGAACAATAGCCGGAACCGGATAATAACCCGGGACTCTTGCGCTAATCACTTCAGGATATCCGCTGGCCGCAGAGTAGCTCGTGGCACCCGTAAGTTGGTCCGTGGCCACTGTCCATGTCAGCGTCTGCACCTGGGACGCAGGGTTAAGCTTGCCTGCTCCGGTGTAGCTAATGGTACGAGTAGTCTCCATCGTTGAGTATGTACGCTCATGAGTCAGGTGTACGCGAATCTCCCCGAGGGAGCCCATCGGGAATCTATCCAGGTTTTCAATCGAGGAGAACACATATCCTTGGGGAACTCCTGCCTTGGCAGCCTCAACGGTGAACCCAATCTCGGAGTCGGCAACACCCTGGAAGGAGGTCGGTGTTCCTACCCGAGGCAAGACCACAGCGCCATCATTGTCATCATCAACATAGACGACTGACACCGTACTGATCTCATTTCCTGACACCAGCATCTCCCTGAAGGATAGTGTCACTGATTCTCCCGGAGTAATAAAGCTTGGGTTGCGGCTATAGATCATCGCAGTGTCGACATTCTCGACCAGAACTGAATCCTGTCGCTGGTTATCCACAACCACCCAACCGTCAGGCATGAAGGGCCGTGTCTCTGAGACATAACCGGATGTGGCTGTGAGATAGTCCCCTGCCATCATCTGATCGCCGTCCAGCATTTCCATGTAGAGCCGAACATCACCTGAGTGGATGTACGCAGAGGTCCCTCCGTTGGCATGGATCGGTGCCCAGTCATTTCGTACAAGATCAGTGTCGAGGAATGCTTGGAAGCCCACAGAACCGATGGTGTAGTTACTGGTATTCGTCAGCGTGATGTGGTGAGTAATGGACCCGTCACTGGAAACATCAAGGACTTCGCTATAAGCCATATTGAAACCCATGACCACTGTCCTGCCCTCGACCGCGACAGCGGTGCTTCCGGGCTGTGACTTTGTGTAGAAAGCTGTGGGGGTGATGTACATCCGTTCTGCCTGACCAAAGTGATTGGTGAACCACATATACGAGTTGGATGCACCAGCGACCTGGTAGGTATAGTGCCAAACCTTTCCGGACTGATGGTCACGAATGGCGTTGGTAGCCAGCAAGGCTTGTCCTCCGGCCGGATAGGCCTTGTCAGGCACCTTGGGTGTAATAGTGAAGCCGAGACCGTTGCGTGTAAAGCTCAGTTCACCCAGAGCGGTTCCTGGTGTGGGGAGTCCCTGGGCAGACCACGACGAAAAGTCAAGACTTCCATTGGGGTTCTTCGGTGTAGATTCATAGCCCCACGAGGCGGCATAAGATGGCACAGCGGTCGCTAGACCAACAAAACATGCCACGGCAATAGTAATCAGGCCCTTCCAGGCCTTCGCGAGAGTTCGCATTTCACATCCTGTCATGATGACCGCAGCACACGGCTGCGGATAGTCCCCCAATTCACCTTCAAATCACCAAGGTCCAGGCGACCTTCTACTAGCCACCCGACCTTGTTCTCTTCCCAATGCTTATATATTTCCACGCCTTGAAATCGATTTCAAGCCCAACTCAGACATTTCTTTCAATATGTGTGTTGTGTTGGTTATGTTGGGTGGGGCAATGGGGTCACGGACGTGTCAGGGGCCCAATATGACCCGCCCCCCGGTCATCCTGCCGCCAGGCAGGACCCCCGGCGGCCGTCGTAAGGACTTGGGTTAAGATCTGTGCCACAGTCCTTACGTCGGCTGCCGGGGGTCCTGCCTGGCGGCAGGATGACCGGGGGTTGAGCATGCCAGGGGCCAGGCCCCTTGGCAGGTTCCACCAGGCACTGAGTAGCACTGTAAGCCGGACTGTATAATTACTCAGTCTGCAAAAGTTACAGGCTATTCACCTTATTAGATCGGTTTTTGTACATGGATAAGGTAAGAGTTGTTGGAGTAGTTGTTGGGATTCTTCTGATTGCTGCCTTTGCATCCTGTACGGATGCTAGTACTCCACCGATCAATACGACATCGGGCTCTGTCTCGACTACTCCATCACCCTCGGTACTGATAACCGAATTGCCATCTGACTATCCACCGGATTCGGTTCTCCTCGGCGAACTGTCGTCGCGGCATGGAACGGCGGAATTGGGACCATATGTTGTTGCCACTCCCAGTGTCGCTGTGTTTATCCGGTGTTTTGGTGAGTCACAGCTTCAGATTACAATTCCCGGGGTGGGGGAACTTGATCAGGACTGTGTTGATGATCCTCTGGATCCTGGAACAATGCATGTCTTCGACGTGAGATACGTTGATACAGTGACAGTTCGTGCGAGTAGCGATAACTCAAACCTTTGGGCAATTGCTGTGACTGAACACTGATTCGGTAACAAAGAAACCTACCAGGGGGCTTGTTCGACTTTGGATCGAGCAAGCCCCTTCGCATATTCAACCCCCGGTCATCCTGCCGCTAGGCAGGACCCCCGGCGGCCGTCGTAGGGACTGAGGTAAAGAAAACTCGCTCAACTCCACACCCAACCCCCCGGTCATCCTGCCGCTAGGCAGGACCCCCGGCAGCCGACGTATGGACTTGAAGAAGGAAAGCTTTACCCCAGTCCATACGTTGGCTGCCGGGGGTCCTGCCTGCGGCAGAATGACCGGGGGTGGGCTTAGGGTCTAGGGGTAGGTCTTTACCCAAGTCCATACGTCGGCCGCCGGGGGTCCTGCCTGGCGCCTGAATCCACCGATCCTTGCCTGCGACGCAACAGTTGAGTGGGTTGGCTGCGTTACCACTGTTCGGTAGGCGTTCAGCCTGCTTTCCCGATAGTTCCCCCCCGCTGCCGCGGCCCCCCTGGGGGGGCCGCGCCAGCGAGAGGAAGTGGCATGAATCAGAACACCGGAAACAGTTCTGACTCAAACCATCACTACCACCTGGAATAAGAAAGCTATAGGCAAGAAACCACCCCCCAGCACCATCCAGATTGCGTCAAGTTATGCGTCCCCTCGACACATACGTCCAGCCTGGCTGAAGCGATGGTCGCCTTGCCAGCACACCTATCTAGTGCCGCTCGTTACGGCAGCGATCGGTGGATTCAGGCTGGCGGCAGGATGACCGGGGTTGGGGCCCTATGACCGGGTTGGGTGCGACAATGGGGCACGGTCCTTTTTGTCTTGTTCCCCGCAAGCGGTATTGGCAAAAAGGATCGTCCCCATTGTCACGTCATTAGAGGCTCAGGTTTGAGCCTCTTGCTCGACGGCTGGCGTGGATGCCTAGGGTGGCTAGGAGTAGACCACATGCCAGGGCCCATAGGGGGGCGCTGTTCGAGCCTTGGGAGTTACCTCCGGTGGGGGCCTTCACAACGATGTCTGGACCAGCCACCATCGTTACCATGAAGTCAACCGAGGCAGAACCTGACCTCTGACCAGTCAAGACCAGAGTGTGAATACCTATCGGCATATCCTTAGGAATGATGAAGGTGATAGTCACATTTCCATCATTATCAGCCTCATCACATCCAAGATCCACAGGATCGGAATTCATCACCAAGCAAACACTCTCACCAGGGTTGAAGTTGTGACCTGTCACAATCTGATCCTGCCCAACAGAACGCTGCGGGTAGGTAACCTCAGCCCAAATCGGATCAATCACCACCGGCACCCTATTCGACACATTACCGGCCGGATCCTTCGCTACAACGTACGCTTCGTCATCCTCAGTGACCAGAACAGTCGGATAACATACGAAATTGCCGTCAGCATCATGGGGAGCAACATTGATACACCCATCCACAGGGTTATCGTCGCCATCAAAGACAGTCACCTTGGAATCCGGATCAGTATTACCAGTGAACTGAGAACCATTGCTCTTATCCACAATCGGATCCGACGGAGGCTGAGTATCCACAGTAATGTGAACCGGTGCCGATGGGTCAGACTTATTACCAGCACCATCCTTTTCCGTTGCAACCAAGGTGTGATCACCATCGCCTAGAGGAGTCTTCACAGTACAGGTCCAATTCAGATCCTCAGCAACTGTTGCCGTACACAATTCTTTGCCATCCTTATCGGTGACTGTCACCGTGTTGCCAGACTCATCACCCGTACCGGAAACTGTTGGTGTGGAATCGTTGATCAGATCACCATCACCAGGTGAGGTGATTACCGGACGCGACATGAACCGCAGATTCATCGGCGAACCATGCTGAGTCAACTCCACCCCTGTGACAAGCACACGGGCGATATGCGAGCCGCGCTGATTCGAGTGCGCCTTCATCGTGGCAGTACCAGGAGCACCGGTCACCAGTGACACACTCGCATGATACGAGGTGTCACCCAGATGCAAGGTCGTGTCATCAGTTGTGATCACGAACTCGACGTCCTTCAGTGAGTTTCCGAACTTATCGAAGGCAAAGACCTTGAACTCATCGCGGCCAGTACCAACCGGCTGATTATTCACAGTGATCTCCACACGAGTCTGGTTCTTCGGATCAGTACCAGGTCCAACCGGAACACAGTCATCTTCAATCACGCACACCCCACCCGTGACAAAGTTCAGCGTCACAGGTGAACCGTGGTTAATCAGCTCAGTTCCACCAACGGAAGCCTTCGCCTTATGTGCTCCAGCAACCCACGCAGTAGCGTTCGCCGTGCACTGTCCATTGTTTCCCGTGACACAGGTTGGGGCAATAACCAGATCGTCTGTACTGACCGACTTGACGAAGTCGAAGGTCACGTTCTTCACGGAGTTTCCGAACTTGTCGAAGGCATACCCCGTCACAACATCCGGCTTACCGTCCACTGGCTGATAGTCAGTGGTGACCTTGACCTGAGTCTGCCTGGCGGGGTCCGTACCTGGTCCTTCAGGCTCACAGCCGTCTTCAACCACACACACAGGCCCCGACACAAACGTCAGTGTCACCGGTGCGTTGACCGGTCGTACGCCATCGACGAGAATGGCAGCCACATAGTCACCGGCAACCGTGGAGGTGTACCAGATTGTCGAGGAGCCTTCACGGCTGATCGCAGCAATACCTGTCTGGATATTCAGCGCAGGACTCGTCGATGTTGAGACCACCAAGGCTCCTTCAACCGGGTTACCCCACTTGTCGAAGGCCCACACGATCACACGGTCACGAGCCACGCCGTCAGCGATCTGGTTGTTGGCCAGGATCTCCACACGAGTACGCAGTTCAGCGGGCAGATTAGGATCGACCGGCTGACATCCTTCAGCCTGCGAGCACACGTCATCAGCCTTCCACACGATAGAAGCCGCTGTTTGAGTAGTCCCAGCAAGAGTCAGCGGGCCAGCAACGATTGCTGCAGATACGGCATAGGTGCCAGACCTTGTCGAGTGGACCTTCACCGAACACAGGCCATCATTGTCAGTGACGCACGAGGAGACCGGGGTAAAGACCGGACCCAGAGGATCAATGGTGAACACCACCACAGCATCTTCCACCGGATTACCCGTGGCATCCTTGATGGTCGCAGTAGCTGTGTACGTACTCGCAGGACCCTCACCCACAGTCAACGGACCAGCCGGGGTGATGACCCAACTCGAGGTTGCTGTGCTGCCAGCACCGGACCCATAGTTCAGCGTCACCGGTGACCCTGCGGGGGTCTTGGAGTCAACGCTGACATCCGCTTTGTGAGCACCGCGTACGGTTGAGGTGTACCAAATCGTCGTCGTTGCATCAGCCCCAATGGGGGTAATCGCAGGCTGGACAGCCAAGTTGGTCTCACCCGCGACAGGAGCCGAGGCAACCACAGCCCCCACCACAGCGTTGCCATAGTAGTCATAGGCATACACCGTCACAGAGTCACGAGCCGTACCATTGGCTTCCTGGCCATCCACGGTCACCACAACACGAGTGGTGTTCCCTGGAACAACCGGATCGCAGTTGACCACACAGACCTCGCCATGGGTGAACCTCGCTTGAACAGTGTTGCTCACCGGCACAGCACCCAGACGACCGGAGATCGTGTACGTACCAGCAATCTTGGAGCTGACTGTGACCGCGCAGGTACCCGACCCATCCGAGGTGCAGGAGTTCTCTGAGAACTCCAGATTTGTCACTGTCGGGAAGGAAACGACCGCACCTGAGACAGCATTGTCGTTGACATCCTTCAGGTGTGCGGTCACGACAAAGTCGGAACCTACCACCTGCGGAGTTGTCGGATCAATGGTCAGAGTCGAATGTGCAGGATCCGCAGCACCGGAACCGAAGTTCACGGTGATGGACCCATCCTTCGTCGACCCATTCATGGACACTGCGGTCACAGGAATCTTTCCGTCAATCGTGACCTTCGCCACATGCGCACCAGCGACCAGGGAGCGATACTCGATGATGGTCTGCCCGGAAATATCTGTCGCAGGAATCGGAGCAACGATGCTCAAAGCGGAGTCGCTCGTGGTGGATTCCACGCGAGTGCCGGCAACAGGGTTACCGAAACGGTCGTAGGCATAGGCCCTAGCCATGTCCGACGCCTTTCCATTGGCCTCAACACCATCAACAATGACCTCAACACGAGTGATGTTGGCCGGGTCGATGGGATCGCAGTTCTCCACGCAGACACTGCCTGCGACGAAGGCCACGGTCTGCGGACTTGCCTTAGCAGGATCGCCATTACCGCCCACATCAGTTGGTACGCCACCCTTGGTGACTGTTGCGCGTACTGAGACCTCTGTCACCAGTCGCGAAGAAATCGTAACCGAGCAGACACCCTCAGCATCAGTGTTACAGAAGGACTCACTCAACTGTGCAGGTGTTGCGGGAGTCAACGAGAAGGCCACAGCCTGATTCTTGACTGGATTCAAGTGTGAATCCCTGATCGTCACCGTTGCGGTGTAGGCGCTGCCCACCACAATCGGCGAGGTTGGAGTGATCACCATCTCGGACTTCGATGGATCCGCCGCACCTGTCGAGAAGCGAATATCGTTCATGACGTTGGTGGCTGGCGGGTAGGAGCCGCCGATCGATCCACGTGCGGTGAAGGTATCAGCCTTGGTGGAAGTCCAGTAGACCATCGCGGTCCCATCTGCGCCAGTTGACACAGTCTGAGAAGGAGGCTTGAGGTAACCAGCCACCACACCGGTGGACATATCAGTCACAATAACCTCGGCGCCGGGTACGGCGTTTCCGTAGGTGTCATAGGCATAGGCCTTGGCTGAATCCTTGGCCACACCATCAGCGAGCTGATCATTGTCGACCATCTCGAAGCGAGTGACATTTCTGGGATCCACCGGATCACAGTTATTCACGCATACTCCGCCTGGCTTGAACTTCACATGAGGATGCTGGATGAGCACAACACCGGTGACGGTTGCTGTGATCTCGAAGTCGCCCACGAGTTTGGACGTTGCTTGATAGGTGTAAACGCCATCATCCGAGGACACAGCAAATCCCCACACACTCAGATCGGGTAGGCCAGCGGACTTGCCCTGGATCACGATGTCAGTGCTGGTGAGTCCTGTCACCGGATTGTCGTGGGCATCCTTTGCCGTGACGGTCACGGTGACAGGCAGACCAACAGTTTCTTCGGTAGGACTGACACTCACAGTGGAGTAGCGGGCATCAACTGAGCCTGAAACGAAGGTGATCGTCTTATTAGCGCCAACCTGAGCGCCCTTATAGGTCAGTGCGACTGTGTAGGACCGAGCAACCGTCGAGGTATAGGTCACCTCGTATTGACCGTTGCCCAGATTCTTCACACTCGACACTGTTACACCCGCAGGCACCCCAGTGAAGGCCATATCGGAGGCTGCGAGGTTGGTCAGAAGATTGCCCTGGGCATCCTTAGCCACCAGACGACCGGTCCATGACTGGACACCATCAGCAACCACAACGGACGCCGCTGGGTCGGTGATGAACACCTCGAAGGTGGAACTCACCGAACTTAAATCACCGGAGAGGAAGGTGACACTGACCGGGGAACCGCGAAGCTCGCCAATACTGATCTTCCCCTGAACCTTCACAGTTTCTGCCACGTCATCACGGAGGTCCGCCAGGGCAAGGCCTGCATCATTGGTGGTGGCTTGGGTAACAGTCAGTACCCCGGATGTTCCTGGCATCAGTGTGAAGTCAACTGGCACATCGGGAACTGGGTTGCAGAACTCATCTGTCACCAGGGCGATAATCTTTGAGGTTCCGCCAACCTGGAGGGATGTCGGATCCGCACTCAGGTTGGTTCCAATGAGCCCATCCTCACAATCCGGATCAATGACGGGACCGCCCGCCTTGAACGGAATCGGCTTGGGCGTACCCACTGCGGTTGCCTGATAGGTCACCTTTGCTGTTGGTGTCGCAGAAGCTACCTTCGATGAGTACTGAACGGTGTACGTACCGTCATTGTTATCTTTGACAGCCGTCACAGCCACATCCGTACTCGAAGCGGTGAAGACGATATCCGACAGCGTCAAACCAAGAATCGGGTTGTCGTAGTCATCCTTCGCGGTCAAGATACCGGTGTAGTACGCAGACCCAGTTGAGGCTGCGACCCAGGTGGAGCGATCTGTAAGATCGGCCTGGGGTACGACGGTGAAAGTCGACCTGGTGTACGAGAACTCACCAATGCTGAAGGTAATGGACACCGGAGAGTTATGAATCTCACCCTGGGTGATTCGGGCATGGAGCTTCACTGTCTCGGCACTATTGTCGGTGACACTGGCAAAGGCTTTACCCGAAGCGTCTGTGGTGGCTTGAGTCACTGTCAACAAGGCAGATGAGCCAGCATCGAGGGTGAAGGTAACAGGCACACCCGGCACTGGGTTACAGAAAGCATCTGTGATCAATGCTGTTGCATAGGAGGTCTCTGAAACGCTGAGTGCTGACTTGTCTACCGACAGATTGGAACCGACTAGGCCGTCTTCACAGTCTGGGTCTGGATCAGGCTCCCCTGCGGTAAAGGTCACGGCAACACCAGAACCCACGATGGGTTTGGCTTCTCCCGACCCCATCAGCACTGCGGTGACGTGAATGACTTCTGCTTTCTTATCGGTCAGGGCCACCGAGCACTTGCCTGTGGCATTGGTGATGCAGGTGGTTGTGTCCACTCGTGAAGCGGTCACTGCGCCGAATGTTGCTGATCCGTCTAGCCCCAAGGTCACCGTGACACCGGGGACCGGATTGCTATAGGAGTCCACGATTGTGGCTGTAGCAACAACCGGTTTACCAACCGTCTGAGAGGTACGATCCACATCCAGCCACGAAACAGATAGGTCGGGGCCGCCCGGGACAAAGCGTACTGTGGAAGTAACTTGGTTCGATGTCACCGTGGCTGATGCTGCTGTGCCAGACGAGGTAGCGGTGACGGTGATCTCTTTGGCCGCAATGTCAGCTTGGGTAACGGTGTACGTACCTGTGCAGGTGGCTGAGGCATTGGGAGCCAGCGAGGTTGGTGAACACGTCACTGTTGGGTTTGTCCCGGTACCTGTGAAGGCTACGCGGTTGATGGTGAGGCCACCCACCGAGGTGTTTCCAGTGTTCTTCACAGTGAAGCTGAAGGTCACCTTGTCGCCTGTTGCGGTCATCGTTCCCGGATCATTAGCAGTCAGAGACAGGGACGCATTGCGGCTGACAGTCACTGTTGCTGAAGCTGGGTTGGATCCTATTTGCCCCGAGGAACCCGCCCTTGTGGCAGATGCCATGGCGGTGAGGTTCACCTGACCGGCGTCAATATCAGCCTGAGTCAGGGCATAGGAGGCCTGACATGTCGTCGATCCGCCTGCCGGGAGAGACGTCGAATTACACGTCACTGAGGGGCGGGTACCCGTACCAGAGAACCCTGGGTTAGTTGCAGTGGGAGCTGACCCTGGTGCGGTCACCGTCAGGCCCGAAACTGCGACCGAACTCGGATTTGAAACAGAGAAGGTGTAGGTGACGCTCGACCCTGCTGATGAGACTGATGCGGGGGAAACCGATGCAGTCAAGTTCATGCGCGGCTGGGCAACATGAACAGTGAGTATCCCAACTGAACCCAGTGGGAAGGTCGTCGCTCCGGTCATCGAGACGTACTCGTACCCATCCGGAACGCCTGCGCGAGCATCTGCTTCTGTGAACCCTACGGGGTCTCCGGCAACACCTTCAAAGTGTGTTTGGGTTCCTGCTTTGGGGGTGAGCACCGCGCCATTGTTATCGTCATCAACGTATCTGACGTTGACGGAACTGTATTCGTGTGGTCCAACGAGACGCTCTCTGAAGGAAATTGTTACCGATTGTCCGGGCCCGATATTGCTCTGATTGACGTTGTACATGATGGCAGTATCGACATTTTCCTTCAGAACACTGCCTGGACGCTGACGGTCGAGAACTACCCAATTCTGAGGAACCATGGGTCGAGAGGCAAAGTTGGCTGTCTTGAAGTCCCCTGCCAGCAGTTGGTTTGCTTCCAACTTCTCCAGGTAGAGGCGGAAGGGATCTGATTCAATGAGAACTGTGTTGCGGTTTTGCACCACAATCGGAACATAGTCCCACCCCACGAGTTCAGTGTCGATAAGAACCTGAAAACCTGTGTTAGAGATTGTTGAGCTGGAAGGATTCGTCAGGGTGATGGTGTGAGTCATGAAGCCATCCATGGTGAAGTCAAGGACTTCACTGTAGGTCATCAATACATTGGAGACCCAGGCGCTGCCCGCAACCGCGATGGCAGTATTGCCTTGTTGAGACTTCGTATAGAACGCTGTTGGGGTCACCAACAACCATTGAGCAGTCCCAGCTCCATTGGTGTACCACAAACCTGATGTTGCTGAAAGGCCGTAGCTATAGGTGTAGAACCAGTCCCAACCCGAGGCACTATCGTGGATGATATTGGCACCCAAGAGTGCTTGACCTCCGCCAGGAACACGCTTGTAGGGGACATTGCCTGTCAGTTTGTAGTCAATCCCATTTCTCTTGAAGCTCAGAGAGCCCAGTGCGGTTTCCGATGCCGGAAGGCCGCGGTTTGTCCACCCAGAGAAGTTGAGACTGCCGTTGGCATTCTTTTGAGTGGATTCATAGCCCCATGGTGCGGCAAAGGAAGGGACGGCTGTTGTTACTGCAACGATGCATGCTACAACAACAATAGTGAGGCTCTTTCCAGCCTTCTTGAGAATGCGCATTATCAATCCTGTCAATCGGTCCACAACCCTCCTTGGTTGCGGATCCCCCCCGGTTCACCTTATTGTCTATCAACTCAAGTAGTTTCTGCCTTAGAAACTACTACTGAAATTTCCCAACCCCATGAGTATGTCTATCATGATTCTTGATAAATGACAAAGTCAACCATGATTTGGACATTGTGAGTTCATATTATTGTGCCCTGCTGTGGGACTTATGAGATATAGTTTTCTCGAATTATTTGCGATGAAACACCCCCAGTCATCCTGCCGAAGGCAGGACCCCCGGCAGCCGACGTATGGACTGTGGAAAGACAACAGCTAACAGACCCTAGATTGGCCGCCGGGGATCCTGCCTGGCGGCAGGATGACCGCGGTGTGCTAGCGGGAATCTTGCCTGACGTCAGGATGACCGCGGTGTGCTACCTGGTTGTCTTGCCTGGCGGCAGGTTGACTGCGGTTTGCTAGCGGGAGCCTTGCCTGACGCCAGGATGACCGGGAGTATGCTTCCAGGACGGACATGTGTCGAGGGGACGTATAACTTGACCCACGCCGACTGGCACTTGGGAGTGGTTTCCTGCCCACAGCTTTCCTAGTCCACGTGTTAGTGATGTCTAGAGACAGAACTGTTACCGATGTTCAGATACATAACACTCTCCCCCCCGCTGCCGCGGCCCCCCCAGGGGGGCCTTGCCATAGAAGACGTGGTCGGGTCTGCGGG
>WQYJ01000016.1 GCA_009781325.1 Propionibacteriaceae bacterium
CCGGGGGCTAAGGTAGGGTCTGGGGTTGCGCTTGCTGGCTAAAGTCCATACGTTGGCTGCCGGGGGTCCTGCCTGACGGCAGGATGACCCGGGGGTCGTCTTAGGGACTGTGGTGAGGAAAACTCGCTCAAGTTCATACCTTAGCCACCGGGCGGAGGTTGCTTGAGGTGGGGTGAACCTGACACAGTGGGAGGGTGAGTCTTGCTCGTCGTTGTGCCCTGGGTGATGTGAACCCGATTGCTCGTCGGCGTGAGGAGTTGCTGGGGGTTGGGATTGAGTTGACGGATATGACTGATACTAATCCGACTCATCATGGGTTGTTTGATCCGCAGATTCTTGAGGTTTTAGATCGCCATCTTCCCCGTATTGGGCGCTATGAACCCACACCTCGGGGGCCGTGGCCTGCGCGAGCTGCGTTGGCAGATAGGTTTGGTGGGGATCCGGAGGATTACTGGCTGACTGCTTCGACCTCGGAGGCCTATAGCTGGCTCTTCTCATTGTTGGGCGATCCCGGTGACTGCGTGGCGATTCCTAGTCCCGGTTATCCGCTTATTGAGCCCATCGCGATTCAGCACGCCTTGTCAGCGGCGAATTATCGTACGCTTTACGCACATCCAACTGGCTGGGAACTCGACACGGACTCCCTGACTGCAGCCCTGTCCAAAAACACAGTACGGGCCGTCGTAGCAGTGAATCCCAATAATCCCACAGGAGCTTATGTCGATGATGCCCTCCTCGCAACGGTCGCTAACCGGAGCGTGCCCCTCATTGCTGATGAAGTCTTCTTCCCCTTCCACCTTCGTGAAGACATGGACCATCCTCCGCAACGCCTGTCCGGAACTGAGGCAACACTGACCTTCTCCCTCGATGGTCTATCGAAGCTCCTGGCCGCTCCGCAACTAAAACTGGGATGGATTCGCCTGTCAGGGCCAATAACCGAAAGAGAAGCTGCGGAGCAAACCCTCGACCAGATCGCGGATCGCTACCTGTCAGTGAACGCCCTCACAGCCCAAGCTCTCCCCGATCTTCTCACCCTCGCTGACTCCTCGATCAACCGAGTGACAACCCGCCTACGCACCAACCTCACCACGATCCAAGAGCTCTTCCCTCATCTAAGAATCCGTACATCGTACGGAGGTTGGATGGTACTTCTCGACATCCCGCCGATCATGGAAGCCGATTCCCTCTGCATAGCCCTCATGGAACGCGCAGGACTCTCCGTACATCCGGGGTATTTCTACGATCTAGAAGACTCCACTCTCGCCATCTCCCTTCTCCCCCAACCAGCCCAATTCAGCGAAGCCTGCCAGCGTCTGCTCGCGGCTGTGACTGTACTGGCTGACGAGTATCGCTAAGAAGAAGACGAATAACTGATGTCGAACTAGTAGACTCGAATGGCGGTTGTCAACGCGGAAGAGGAGTGAGCAATGGAGCTACGCAGCAATGTTACCGATACCGCCCTAGTCCTGGAGGGAGGCGGGATGCGGGGGGCCTTCACGGCGGCGATGATTGCCACCTTGATCAATGAAGGAATCTTCATTGACTATGTGGCCGGGATTTCAGCAGGAAGTTCGAACACCGTGAACTATATATCGCGAGCTCCCATACGAGCGCGCAAGTGTTTTGTCGACTTCGCTGACTCCCCGAAGTTCGGGTCCTGGAAGACTTGGGTTCAGGGCAAGGGACTCTTCAATGCCCAGTTCATCTACGAGGAAACCTCCTATCCCGACGGCCCGCTCCCACTGGACTATGAGGGCTTCATGGCCAATCCCGCTCAGTTCCGTATCGGTTCCTTTGATGCCGAACTGGGGGAGACGATCTACTGGTCACGCGAGGACATTCGCGACCAGGCAGACCTGCTGCGGAAGGTACGCGCTTCGTCTTCAATTCCCCTTGTCATGCCAGCAGTCCACATGGATGGACGCATGTGGGTCGATGGCGCACTCGGCCTTGGCGGCGGGATTCCCCTGCCGATCGCAAAACAGGACGGACACTCCAAGTTCGTCGCGATCCTCACCCGATCGAGAACATACATTAAGCCTGCCTATCAGGCCTACCCCTTCATGCGTACGATCTACTTCAGGCACCCCGCGGTAGCCGACGGCATTCGCAACAGAACCGAACAGTACAACTCAACCCGCGAAGAACTGCTGGAACTGGAGCGTCAGGGGAAGGCCTACCTCATCTTCCCTGACCAGATGAATGTGTCGAACTCAACCCGTGACGTACCCGCACTCCAGGCATGCTTCGATGCGGGCCTTGAACAGGCGCAAAGAGAACTTCCGCGTTTGAAGGAGTTTCTCAACCTCGGTTAGCGCGGGCCTAGCGACCGCGAAGAGCTGACCGGGCACCCTTCATCGTGGGCATGGGGCCCTTCGGAATAGGCATCATTGGCCGCGCTCCATCCAGAGCCTTCAACCGAGCCGTGACCTCCATGACCTGACTCCCCTTGATGATCTTGGGAAGCTTCTTGATGTACTTATCGAGCTTAGTCAGAGGCACCTGGTTATCCGCATCACCCATCATGATCGGCGTGACCTCGACCGAATACTTAATAGCTTTATGCCTCTTGACTTCGGTGTTCAACATCTCACGGGTACGACCAGGCTGCCCCTCACCAATCAGCACAATCCCCGCAGGACCAACAACACGGTGAACGATGTTCTGGTAGCGGTCAACAGCAATCACAGGGTTCTTGATCCACGCCTTGCCGAGCAGATTCAGCCCCACCTCAGCCGATCCCGGCTGACCCTTATAGCGCGCAAACATAGCGATCTTGGCCCGCCACGACAGCACGTACATCGCCGCCAACAGACCAAACATCACACCGAAGATCAGATAGATCCACCACGGCTTGATGAACAGACCTGCCGTGGTCACAACAGCCACAACGATAACGAAGGCGCCGAGCATCAACCAAATGAGCTTCTTGTCGAACTCTTTCGTCAGTTTGAAGGCTTCGATGAATTGGCGTACCCGACCCCAGTCTTTGGGGTCCTCAGAGGTCTTCTTGCGCAGCTTCTCTGCTTGCGCCGCCGCCTTCTGCTCAGCAGCCAGTTGTTTTGCTCTTTCGCTTGCCATGGTCCTCCGATGCTCAACACACAGATGTGGGGATCGTCGAATAGTCTAACGAGGTATGCAACCTCACCGCCACCACGCCCAGGAAACCAACCTGGGCAGTTAGCGCAAATCTCTAGAAGTCTGAGCCGAAGTCCCCAGCTTCCAAACGGGTCTTCACTGTCTTCAGGAATCTCGCAGCCTCTGCACCATCGACCAGGCGGTGATCATAGGACAGCGACAGATACATCATGTCGCGAATGGCGATGATCTCACCGAAGCGCGGATCCGAGACCACAATCGGGCGGCGAGTGATCGCACCCATGCCCAGAATTCCAACCTCAGGCTGATTGATGATCGGGGTGTCGAACAGCGTACCCGCCGAGCCATAGTTCGTGATCGTGAACGTACCCCCAGTCAGATCGTCAGCAGAGATCTGACTTGCGCGCGTACGGTTGCCCAGTTCAGCGAGCTTCTTGGCAAGCCCGGATACCGACAGATCGCCGGCACTGCGCAGGACAGGTACGAGCAGTCCCTTGGGGGTGTCCACAGCAATGCCGAGGTTCACGCCCTGGTGGTAGGTGATCACACCGGCAGCCATATCAATAGTTGCGTTCAACTGCGGATACTCGGCGAGGGCCTCGATGACTGCCTTGGCGACGAAGGCGAGGTGGGTGAGCTGCACACCCTGGCGGGTCTTGAAGACATCCTTGACCTGAGTGCGCAGACGCGCAAGCAGAGTGATGTCCACCTCGACGGTGGCAGTCAACTGAGCTGTAGTCTGAAGAGAATCCACCATGCGCTGTGCAACGGTGGCCCGCAGACGGGAGATCTTCTCCGTCGTACCAGGTACGGCTGTCGACGAATGCACCACAGCAGCCGCTGATGATGCGCACTTCGACGGGGCCGCAGGCGCGGGAGCATGCTCAGGGATCACAGGAGCCGGGGCGGGCGGTACAACAGGGGCAAGAGGTTCGGGATGAACCGGCGCTGGTGCGAAGACCGGTTGGGCTATCGGGGCAGCAGGGATCACCGGGGCAGGCGTAGGCGGTTCCGGAGCAGGCGGTGGCGGAGGCGGAGGCGGCGGAGCCTGAGGAACAACAGGAGCCGCAGGCGCTACAGCAACCACGGGAGCCTGCGCTACTGGTGGTTTTACCTGCGGCTTTGCGGCATCCAGAATGTCCTGCTTACGGATTCGCCCGCCAACACCAGACCCCTTCACCTGTGTCAGATCGACACCGTTCTCCTCAGCTAGCTTACGTACGAGCGGTGTGACGTACACCCCAGCGCCGATAGCGTCAGGGATCTCGTGGGCAGCAACAGCGGGAACATACGACGAGGGCTGGATATCCAAGCCTGTCGGAGACGGAGGCTTAGGCTTGTCCAGTGGCGCAGGCGTACCTGGGCCCATCAGAGGCTTCGGAGTCCTTCCATTCGACGACGGCCTGATCTGAGGTGCTCCAAAGGGATCAATGGCTGCAATGGTTGGGACTGCTGGGATGGGCGGCAGCAATGGTTCGCCGGGAATAGGCACCCACGGATCGCCGTGTGACAAACCCATCTCGGCACCAACAGGCGGATAGGACGGTTCGACAGGAATCGCGGGTGGCAACTCTTCCGGTGGCGGCGCAAAGAAAGGATGAGGAGTTGTGATGTCCAGTGACGAGGCTAGAGCGACGGCGTCAGCATCGCCGATGACTGCCAGTACAGATCCAACCAAGGCGGTTTCATCCTCGTGGACCCGTATTTCAAGGAGCACCCCTGATACAGGGGATGGGACTTCTGTGTCGACCTTGTCCGTGCTAATTTCGACCAGCGGTTCATTTTTCGCGACGGTCTCTCCTACCTTCTTTAGCCAGCGTGAAACCGTACCTTCAGATACGGACTCACCTAAGACAGGCAGTGTCACTTCATGGGACATTAGAACTCCTTGCGTCGTCTTGCCCCCAGCCTACCCTTGATGTATCCAGATTTGCCGGTAACTCCACGGGTGGGTTGAGCATCCGAAGAACCAAGGAAACCCCGCGTAGGCGATAGCCTAGAGGCATGGAACAGCCATTTCACCCAGAAGATTGGGAAGAGATACCTGATTTTGATTTCGCCGATATCACCTACCACCGGGCCAAGTCGGTTGCAGCCGTACGTGTTGCGATCAATCGCCCGGAGGTACGCAATGCCTTTCGGCCTCACACCGTCGACGAGTTATACACAGCGCTGGATCATGCCCGGATGAGTGCTGACATTGCCTGCGTCCTGCTGACCGGCAATGGTCCCAGCCCTGTGGATGGGGGATGGGCTTTCTGCTCGGGCGGCGATCAGAGAGTACGCGGGCGTCAAGGCTATGAGTACGAAGCCGGGGCGGGCCCAGACAATTCAGACAGGACCACGGCAGCCCGCTTGGGCCGTCTCCACATCCTTGAAGTACAACGCCTCATACGCTTCATGCCCAAGCCAGTGATTGCCCTTGTCAACGGGTGGGCCGCTGGCGGCGGGCACAGCCTCCATGTCGTCTGCGACCTCACCCTCGCCTCAGCCGAGCACGCCAAATTCAAGCAAACCGACGCTGATGTGGGCTCCTTCGATGCCGGGTTCGGTTCGGCGTATCTCGCCCGCCAAGTGGGCCAGAAGTTCGCCCGAGAAATCTTCTTCCTCGGACAGACCTACGACGCCGCCCGCGCCCTAGAAATGGGTACGGTTAACGCCGTCGTACCTCATGCAGTTCTAGAAACAGTTGGACTCCAATGGGCGGACCTGATTTCGAGGAAGTCCCCCACAGCCATCCGCATGCTCAAGTACGCCTTCAACGCCATCGACGACGGCCTGATAGGCCAGCAACTCTTCGCCGGCGAGACAACCCGCCTGGCCTACATGACCGACGAAGCCAAAGAAGGCCGAGACTCCTTCCTCCAAAAGCGTCCCCCCGACTGGTCCGACTTTCCGTACTACTACTGACGTGACACCGAGGACGGAGCCCCTTTGTCACCCCCGGTCATCCTGCCGTCAGGCAGGACCCCCGGCAGCCGACATAGGGTCTGTGGTCAAGCTTTTCTTCTTCAAGTCCATACTTTGGCTGCCGGGGGTCCTGCCTGACGGCAGGATGACCGGGGCCTTTGGTTGGGGGTGCTAAACCAGGTAGCGGTAGAGGGTGGAGGTGGGGTCTACTCGCTCGGCGGTGACGGGGCTGGACTCAAGGCGGTCCATGAGGGCTGGGTAGTCTGCAGCGTTGCCTAGTTCGATGCCTACCAGTGCCGGGCCTTGCTCGCGATTGGATTTCTTGGTGTATTCGAACAGTACGATGTCGTCATTCGGCCCGAGCACCTCGTCCAAGAATCTCCGCAATGCACCGGGCTCCTGCGGGAAGCTCACCAGGAGATAATGCTTGCGGCCCTCATGGACTAATGACCTCTCGATGACCTCTGAATACCGAGAGATGTCATTATTTCCCCCTGACAGAACACACACCACCGTCTGACCTTCAGACACTCCCAAGGTCACATCGTGGGGGCCTGCCCGAAGTACGCTCGATGCCAAGGCACCAGCAGGTTCAGAAATGATCCCATCAGACTGATAGAGGGCGAGCATCTCAGAACACACCTGCCCCTCCGAGACAACCATCATCTCAATCGGGAGTTCCATGATCAGCGGCAAGGTGACATCACCGGCACGCCCCACAGCCGCCCCATCGACGAAGGTATCGATCTTGTTCAGACTCACAGGCCCGCCCTGCTCCAAGCCAGCAATCACACAGGCCGCACCAGCAGGCTCGACTCCAACAAGGCGCGTACCAGGGCAGTGAACCTCCAACCAAGCACCGCAGCCCACAAGCAAGCCGCCACCGCCCACCGGCAGGATCATCACATCAGGAGCTTTCCCACCGAGCTGAGCTACGACCTCGCGCGCCACCGTACCCTGCCCGGCAACCACAGAAAGATGGTCAAAAGCCGGCACAAGAGTACGCCCCTGCTCAGCGGCTCTTTCACGGGCAATCACCGACGAGGCATCGTAGGTTTCACCAGCCACGATCAAATGTACGTACGGCTCACCGAGGGCAAGGATACGGTCGCGTTTCTGGCGCGGAGTGGTCGTCGGAACAACGATTTCGCCGTCAATCCCCAAAGCCTTGCACGCAAAAGCCACCCCTTGAGCGTGGTTACCTGCCGATGCGCAGATCACCCCAGCCGCACGCTCATCTGCCGACAGAGCGCTCATCAGCACATAGGCGCCGCGCAGCTTGTAGCTGCGTACATCCGAGAGATCCTCACGTTTAAGCAGGACCCGCGCCCCGGTCATCTGTGACAGCCGCGCATCGAATTGCAGGGGGGTCGGCTCCATGACGCCGCGCAGTGTTGCTGCAGCAGCATCCACTGTGCCAGCGATCTCAGCTAAAGAAGGCGCCGGAGCAAGGAAATCAGACATCTTCCATCGACCATATCGCACCGGCTAACCCCGTACGCGCAGGCACGCCGAGTCCGACCCTGACAGGCAAGGACAGCCCACAACAACACACCATTACGCAACATCTGAGATAATGAAGATTGGCGCGCATAGTAAGGGGTTCACATGTCAGACTTCCTGGATATCAACGATGCCACTGCGGCAGTACAGGATCCGAAAACCTCCGGCACGGATCTCGCAAACATCGCACAATTCCATCCCAGTCTTCGTGCGAGTATCGCCGGACACCCTAATGCCTATATGTCACTGCTGCAGTGGCTAGGTCAGCTCGGTGATCCTGATGTGACCCGGGTTGTCGCAACCAGACTGACGGCGAATCTCGCTGCCGGTGGGCAGAAGACCGCGCCAGTCGCCACCCAGGATCCTCCTCTCCCCGGTACGCTGCCCGTCGGTGCTCATGACCCGATAGCGGACTTGCTTGCGCCTTCAAGGAAAGAACCTGAGAACCTGCCTGTGGTGCCGGTCCAACTTGCGGCACCCGTACGCCCGGTTCCGCCGCGTCCGCCGACCCGCCCGAAGGCATTTATTGCAGCGGTCAGTGCAGTAGCGGTCAGCCTCCTTGGTGCCTTCGTTATTGGAGGACTTGTCTTCTCACGGAACTACTATTACGAGGAAACCTGGGAGGACCCAATGCCAGCACCTCCTTGGTTCGAGCCTGGAGAACCACCCGCACCGGGTTGGTTCTTAGATTTCGACAGGTACGGCAATGACAGGTTCGTGGATGTCGCACTTGTCGATCAGAGATTAGCCATTCTGGGGGCACGAGATTCAGAGAACTTCCACCTTCTCTATGAACTCAATGAAGACTATCTTTCGGGGTATTACTCCACCGAGGAGAAATACAACGTCATCATAGGCGATGGTAACGACATGTTCGTCGCTGCTGGAACAGTCTTCAATGGCCAAACATGGGAAGCAGTTATCTCGGGATTGGGTGTGTGGGGAGACCAGCAATGGAGGCAAACCTACGGCGCGGATGTTCGTTTCAACTCGCTGGCACCGGCAGTAGGCGGCGGTACGATTGCCCTCGGTTCCAAGTCCGGCAACGTCGTACTGACGAAAATCAGTAGTGATGGGGTTCCGCAGTGGTATAAGGATCCCTCTATCCCGTACACGAATCCGGTTCTTACCCAGGTTGCTGTAGCCCCGGATGGCAGCATCTATGCAGCCGGATCAGCGTCAACGGATACCTCGTCAACCCAGTCGATCATTGTGAAGTTCAGTGCAACTGGTGATTTTATGTGGGCCCATGACTTTGGAGATGCCGGGGTCAGTCTCTTCCACTCAGTGGCAACTGCGCCGAATGGGGATATCGTAGCCGTGGGTGAGTTCGCTGGAACGGAAGGTGACTCCACGGATGCTCTGATCATGAGAATCAATCCCGAGGGCAACGTGTTGTGGAGTAAGGCACTAGGCGGGGCCGGCTCGGAATCCTTCAGAGATGTCGCCGTGTACAGGAATGGTCAGATTGCTGTTGTGGGACAAACCTGGTCTAACGACGGAATCTTCGGGTCTCCGTACGTGAAGCCAGATATTCCGGCTCAGTACGCCCCCTCCGATGCTGTCGTGGCGATGCTTGCTCCCGATGGCGAAATCATGTGGACCAAGGTCTTGGGCGGAAGCCGCGAAGACGAATTGTCCAAATTGATCATCGCGCCCAATGGAGACATCTTCGCAGTGGGATACACAGCCTCAACCGATGGAAATCTATGGCCGGCTGAGAGCCTCGATGACGGCATCATCCTTCGCTTTGATATGGATGGCAATATCATTTCAATCTAGGGAAAGTACCTGATTCAGTGAGTGTACCCTTCGATGCCAGGAAAGAATAACAATGAGTCGTCGTGATTCAGATCGAGTCAGTATCCCTCTACCTGAACTCAATTCTGTCAATACTGCACCAGACAGTTCACATGAGACCGCTGCCTTGAAGCCCCGTCGTTGGCAGGTGGTTACCGCCATAGTTGTGGTCATCGCCGTTATCACGGCGGGATGGATTGGGACTCATCAGCCAGGTACACCCCAAGAGTCTCCATCCTATCGCGATGATTACTGGAATTTGTCGTTCTGTGGTAGCTCCGATGACGTTTTCACTGGGGTTGCCATCGACCAAAGCAGAAAAATCCTTGCCATTGGGGGTACATATTCACCAGACTTCATGGTTTCGAGACAGCATTCAGGAATGGGTCCATGGGCTACGCTTGTCGTTCTTGATAGGGTCGGAGGTCTCCTATCATCGTGGGCTAGCGATCAGCACCAGTACACCAGCATTGTCCAATCTTGGGACGGAACCATGATCGTAGCCGGGGCAGTCTTAGCCCACGATGGGAGTTGGGAACCCTACATTGCTCCTCTAAGTGCCAGCGGTGAACCCTTGGAAGGCGGCTACTATGTTGAGTCCGGTCGAGGACTTGTCGCCTATACAGCGCTCACACGAGGCCCGGCGCAAGGAACGCTGGCTCTGGCGCCCAAGGTAACCAGTGAAGGGGTGTCTGAAGGATTCGTTCTGGACTTTTATACCCTTGGGGGGGACTTGATTTGGTCCAAGAAGTTCCCCAGCTATGGGGTAAGTGAATGGTCCATGACTACCCTTGATGATGGGACCATCTTCGTCGTCGGGACTGCGCCAGAGCATGGATGGGCCGGTGATGATGAGAAAGTCCTGGACTCTGACGGCAATGCCTGGGTGCTCAAGATCAGCCCCGATGGTGAACTCCTCTGGGCGAGAGCACTCCCAGGACAAGCAGATTTCAGCATTACAGGAGTTATTCCATCCGATTTAGGCGGGGTGTTCATCGCCGGCACTGTTAGTGGTGAAGATCCTGGGTTTCCAACCATTGGTGTCCTAGCAGGATTCTTAGCTGAAGTAGACTCCTCGGGAACCATTGTGTGGGCTAGCGTATACGGAGGGAGCGGCTTAGACATTTTCACGGACCTGACGCGTACCACGGACGGGAACTTGGTTGTTTCTGGTGCGACAACATCGTTTGATGGACACTTTGCAATTCCGTACCCCACGGGCGTACCTCATCCAGAGCCCTATGGTGCCAGTCTCATTGCGAAGTTCAGCGTCGACGGAACTTTATTGTGGTCGCAGATCGAAGGTGGACCCGAACCGGATATGCTCTATGCCCTGGAACCCACCCCCCTGGGCGGCATCATCGCCGTGGGTAGCAGGCAAGAGACAATAGGCGATGACAGCTTGTGTGCTCCCCCCAATGTCCTCATCATAAATCTCCCACCTCAATAGTTCCGATAGGTGCCTAGAGGGCTCCCTCTTTACTGTCAACGCCAGCATCATGAACTGTTCACTTAAACGCCTGAGAAACAACGAAGAAACCCCTGCAAGTTTGGTAAGAAAGCAGGTTTTCCGTCCAAGGCAGTGATGGGGTGCTGGCAGAATTGATCCTGCGATGCCGAAAGGAACCAACGATGGACCTCACTGATTTCATGCCAGCTTCTGCGCCATTTCCAGGTCCAAGCCAGCAACCTCCGCCGGCCAAGAAGGCACCTACTCGGCTTGTTGTGATCATCCTTCTCGTGGTGGCGTTGTTAGCTGCTGGTGTGGCGTATGTTTTTGGATTGCTCCCTTGGGGCGGATCCAAACAGGAAAGAGAACCAATCCCGATACTCAGTACGACCCCGAGCCCGACGGAGTCGGCATTGCCCTTTACAGGGTGGGTGAAAACACTGTGTAGCTCTGCTGGTGGATTTGGTGATGTTGCGGTGAGACCCGATGGCGTCATCGTTGCGGTGGGAACCATAAACTCCAGTGATTATGACCCGCCGGATGCAGAAGAGTATGGTCCCGGCATCCCACGTGGAGTTGTGGCTTTCTACGCTCCCGATGGTGAACTGCTGGATCTCATCGTTGCTCCTGGTCACAAATACACGGCTGTTGAAGTTAGCCCGAATGGTGAGGTGGTAGTGGTCGGCGCAACGAAATACCGCGAAACGACGACAAACAACGGCTCAATTGCGATGAAATTTGCTGCCGATGGCACCCAACTTTGGACTGTGTCGGATTTTGACCAGTGGGACCTCTTCACATACGGGTTCACTGGTGTCTCCATCGAAGAGTCTGGCAACATCACTGTCATAGGTCTCTATGCTGGTGATCATATAGATGACGGGAACTACTTCATCGCAAGAATCAGCGAGAACGGTACGCCTGGCTGGTTCCGAAGTGCCGGTAACTTGGATCGATACTCGGATGTGAAGACAATGCCCGACAACAATATCGTCGTCCTTGGTTCTTCCTATGAGAACAAAGAAAATCGTGATCAATCCGGTATCGTCATGGCAGTGTCACTCAACACTGAGGGTGAACTCCTTTGGTACCAGGCATACACTGATGGCGGTTCGAACCCATTCTACGGGGACTTCACAAATGCCGCCATTACTCCTGATGGCATTCTTGTCGTGGGATATGTTGACGCACCTAACCCTGTTGGTCCAGATGATGAAACGAATGCGGTCATCGCCCTTCTCACTATGTCGGGCACATTGGAGTGGTGGCAATCATATGGCGGCAATGGGCGAGATGCTTTTTATGGCATCACTGTTCTCCCCAGTTCTCGAATAGTCACTGTCGGTATGACGTACTCCTCGGATGGCGATTTTTCATCGTCGAATAATGTGGATCATGGGCCTGACGGTTTCGTAGCGAACATGAACCAATATGGCTTTATCGAGTCGGCGCAGGTGTACGGCGGCAGCAGCTACGATACTCTAGCCCGCGTCGCCTCAACCTCGACGGGAATCGTCGTTGTCGGGCTCAACTCTTCATCTGACGGTAATCTTCCCCCGACTTGCGGAGGTGCAGATGCCCTCATCTTGCACATCGAACTGTAGCAGCACTGCAGCCAGCCGTTCGCCCACTGAACTCTCCGAAGGGCGCCTGAGAAACAACGAAGAAGCTACTTACTTGTTTTGTGAAAACCAAGTATTCGTCAGAATCACCTGGCAGGCGCTGGCAGAATTGATTCTGCGATGCCGAAAGGAACACAGGAGTTTGTTCAGTCACCGTCTCAGGGGAAGGAGTCCTTGATGGACCTCACTGATTTCACAACTGCTTCGCAGCTTGTTGGGAGCATGTCGACTTCGGCCTCTGATTTGATGAGGATTGCGCAGTATCACCCGAGCTTGCACCGACTGGTTGCTAACCACCCCAACACAGACTCTTCTACCTTAGAGTGGTTGAGAAACATCGGTGATGCGGAACTGAGCAAGATCTCTGTTGATCAGCAAGGAGCGGTGCTGCCTCCTGAAGAGCAATTCCCTCAAGGGATGCCAGAGTTCGTTGAGTACGGCGCCCCCCTGCCGTTTGATTCTCCAATTGGGGAGCCTGTATCTGGCTCTGTTGGCTCTGAGGTGACCACTGCAAGCCCATCATCGATGCCAGGAGCTTCCCTGCTACCGGTGAACTCTTCCTCACAACCCCGCAAGCCATCCAGTTGGGCAAAAACGATTCTTATCATTGTTGTGAGTCTGGCAATCCTCTTGGGTGCTTGGGTAGCAGTAATCCTTATCGCTATCGCCCCCATCCTCACCACCTCGATTGATCCCCACCCTTCACATCATGTCCCTCAGCCCACAGTTTATCCAACCAGTGAGTCGGCTGAAGACTGGGTAGATACCCTCTGCGGCAGTAGTTCTGAGATGTTCTACGATGCAGCAGTGTCAGGCAGCAGCACCATCATTGTCGTGGGGGATACTCACTCCAACGATTTCGATTTTGACGACCTCGATGTACAGGGTGAAATCAATGGAATCATTGCTGTCTATGATTCTCAAGGAGAGCGCCTCGGGCTCACCGTCTTTCCCAATCTCGGCTTCTCAGCAGTAGCGACTGGGCTAGATGGAAATGTCTTCGTTGTTGGTGACACGAGGGACAATTATCAGAGGATACCGCTCCTCATGAAGGTGGATAGTACGGGTGAGGTCATCTGGACCGACACGAGATTCACCAAGTGGGATGAGCGTTTACTAGGCTTTACTCATCTTGCGATTGATAAGTTTGGACGCATCAACGTAGTGGGGTTTCTACGCACTAATCCACCAGACCCTTCCTATTTCATTGCCCAACTAGATGAAAATGGATCTCCACGTTGGCTCTTTCCACTTGACAAGGACGATAGCATTTATGAGATCACGACAACGGAGACCGGTAGCGTCTTTGCCGTTGGAACCACAAGATCGGAGCATGACGATGGCAGGCTTTACCCCGATGCATTAGCTATCATGCTTTCTCCAGAAGGGGTGTTGGAGTGGAGAAAGACATACACCGTGATGGATTTCACTGCCTTTGAGGCGGTAACCGCAACCGATGAGGGCTTCATCGTTGTGGGCGAGTCGGGACCGCGAGATGATGTTTCTCGCCCCGACGTCACGCATGCTCTGGTTGCATCAATCGACAAGTCGGGTGATCTGGTCTGGTCTAGCACATTTGGAGGATCCGCTCGGGACATCCTCATAGACGTCGCAGTAATCAAGGATCAGATTTTCGCAGTAGCATTTTCATTTTCGAATGATGGTGTTCTATCATCCCGCGAGGCTTCAGAAGTAAGGCCGGAAAGTGCTTCCGTGGTACAAATCAGTAAGGAAGGAAGCCTAGATCAAGTGACCTTCTATGGGGGATCGGGTAATGACTTGCTGTCGGGGATCACCTCATACTCAACATCATTAATTGTTGTGGGTATGACTAGCTCCACCGATGGCAACCTCCCGCCAAGCTGCGGGTCATCCGATGCCGCCATCATCTACACGACAATCGGTTAACTCGCCGCCGTCACGAGCGCCTGAGAAACAACGAAGAAACCCCTGCAAGTTTGGTAAGAAAGCAGGTTTTCAGTCCAAGTCAGTGATGCGGCGCTGGAAGAATTGATTCTGCGATGCCGAAAGGAACACAGGAGTTTTACTGCGTCACCGTCCTAGGAAAGGAACCAACGATGGACCTCACTGATTTCACGATAGCTTCTCGATTAGTTGGAGAGATGTCAACATCCACTGCGGATCTGACCAGAATCGCGCAGTACCACGCTAGCTTGCGAAGCCTGGTAGCTACACATCCGCAGGCTGATCTCGCGCTGTTGAACTGGCTGGATGCTCTGGGCGATCCCGGGTTGTCTGCAATCGTCGCAGACAGAAAAGCAGAGCTCCGCGCAGCCGAACCTGTCTCGATGCCGCCACAGGAAGCTTCCGAACTACTGTCCACCCTCGGGCCTGTCACCACCCCTACCGCAGACCCGAAAAAGAAGTCCATGATCGGACTTGTGGTCCTCGTGGTCGTACTTGTCCTCGCATTGGTCGCTGCCGGTTTCTTCGTGTTCTCAGACTGGTTCTCACAGGGTGAGACCCCATCTACTCCATCTCCCTCGCCGACGGCCAGTACGATACCAACCCCGTATCCAACTGAAAACCCCGAACCAGGTTGGATTCGATCCCTCTGCGGCAGTGATTGGGACATTTTCAAAGACGTTGCTGTTGCAGGTAATGGCAGCATCGTGGCGATTGGTTTGTCGTACTCATCTGACTACGACTTCTCTAGTCTCAGTGATACAGGTGACCGAAATGGCATTGCCGTTGTTTACGATTCACAGGGCGAGTTTGTGTCTATGGGTTTTGCCGACTCTGATCGATACCATGCTGTGGCAAGCGGAGCAGATGGAACAATCGTCATCGTTGGAGAATCGTTGAATGACGCAGGAGACCATGTTCCGTCCATCACCAAATATGACCAATACGCTAGCTCAATATTGTGGACGAGAGTTGAGTTTGAAGGCTGGGAGGGTGA
This sequence comes from Propionibacteriaceae bacterium, assembly GCA_009781325.1. Lineage (GTDB taxonomy): Bacteria > Actinomycetota > Actinomycetes > Propionibacteriales > Propionibacteriaceae > WQYJ01. Next base: position 15,308 of record WQYJ01000016.1, read on the forward strand.
ACTGCAGTATCTCGACGCTGTCGCTGTCGACGAACGCGGATTCATTACTGTATTGGGGTTCAATAATTCTTATCATCGGTTCATCGCCCAAGTTGATCCAGATGGCAACCCGCAGTGGTTCAAGCAAATCGACACCAAAGGCCCAGCGGATCGAATCCTCACAACCAAGTGGAATGACATTGTCCTGGTTGGTTCCATCGATTGGGATCCTGAGCCTGGTCAGTACTCTTCAGCCGCATTGGTGACCATGTTTAATCCCGATGGTGATGAATTGTGGGAGAAAACATATGCGGAGTACGGCTTTGAAGCCTTCACCGGAATCACCGCAAGCCGCAATGGCTTCATTGTCTACGGTTACCATGTCACCAGAGACAGTCAAACCCCGCTCCACTTCTGGAAGCCATATCTGGTAGAAATTGATGCATCAGGTGAGGTTCTATGGACAAAGCAGTATGACTGGGACGGCGGAGCCGGGTCAATGCTGTTCAATGACGTGACTGTGACCTCTGATGGCCGAATCATCGCTGTTGGGTGGGCCGAGGCAGATGAGGGCGAGTTCCGTACCTGGAACGAAGACCTGAACTTCCCCATCGACGCGATCGTCGCCCAGTTCAGTTCCGCCGGAGAACTAGAGAAAACCACGGTCTACGGCGGTCATAGTGATGACCAGTTCTACGGAGTTGTATCCATTTCATCAGGAGTGATTGCCGTGGGAAGCACCCTGTCAGGAGACGGAAACCTGCCGCCAACCTGCGGATCAGCAGACCCAGTCATCATTTCTATCGAACTATAGTGACCATGAATCTCAATGACTTTGCCACGGCCTCTCAACTCGTGGGGGACCTCACCTGCTCACCTGCAACACTGACCAGGATTGCTCAGTATCACCCCAGCTTGCGGAAACTGGTTGCCACACACCCCAACACAGACCCAGCTATCTTCGATTGGTTGGCTGCTCTGGGTGACACCGAACTCACGCGGATCATCGCAGAGAGACGATCACAGCCGCAGACTAGCCTCGCCCCAGGGGCACCGGCTCTTCCTGAGTTTGTGGAACACACGACGATGAGTACGGGGCACCGCGATGGATAGTGTCGGCTGACGGTACCGGTGACTTTCAGGGGATCACCACAACCCAGACGAATGATGTCATCGTAGTTGGTGACACGAACTGGGGTAATGGGCAAGATTCCTATTACTCCGAGGCCTTGGTCATCAAGTATTCATCCAGCGGTGAGCAACGCTGGCGTAAGACCTACACCAGCATGGATGTCAATGTACTGAATGCAGTAACAACAACCAGCGAAGGAATCATCGCTGTGGGAACCACAGGCGCTGCACCTGATAGCCAGGCTGCCAATCGCAAGACAGAGGCGCTTATGATGCTGTTGGACGAAGATGGTGATCTGCAATGGTCTGCTACGTACGGTGGAAGTGGCGAGGACTCTTTCAACGACGTGGCAGTGGTCGGTGATCGGTTGTTTGCGATTACCTGGGCATTCTCGCCTGATGGTGATTTCTACTCTCCTTATGTTATAGGCCCCATGGTGGGTGAGGCTGTCATCTCTGAGATTAACCTCGAAGGTGACTTGGCTCGAACGATGAACTTTGGCGGGAGCCAAGGAGATTCCTTGAGGCGGATTACCTCAACATCTACGGCAATCATTGCTGTGGGTTTGACTGGGTCTGATGACGGGAAGCTGCCCCCCACCTGCGGAATGGCAGATGCCGCCATTGCTTACGTCAGCATCATCTAGTAAAAGGCCTCAGTAATAGACCTCACAGATTTCACCTCAGCAGCCAAGCCCATGATCCCCACCCCGGTCATGCTGCCGAAGGCAGTACCCCCGGCAGCCGACGTATGGACTGGGGTAAAGACCTACCCCCAGACCCTAAGCCCACCCCCGGTCATGCTGCCGAAGGCAGTACCCCCGGCAGCCAACGTAGGGACTGGGGTAAAGACCTACCCCCAGACCCTAAGCCCACCCCCGGTCATCCTGCCGAAGGCAGTACCCCCGGCAGCCAACGTAGGGACTGGGGTAAAGACCTACCCCCAGACCCTAAGCCCACCCCCGGTCATCCTGCCGCAGGCAGGACCCCCGGCAGCCAACGTAGGGACTGGGGTAAAGCTTTCCTTCAAGTCCATACGTCGGCTGCCGGGGGTACTGCCTTCGGCAGCATGACCGGGGGGGGGAGTTATCCACAGTTCTGATTTCGTCTATTTTTCCTTGTGGATAACTCAATCCTGGGTAGAAAATGTCTGTATATCATGATAGAATCGAACGTATGTACGAATCACAGGAAGAGTGGTTATCTCACGCGAGAGCCGAGATGACAAAGCTCACTCAACTGTGCCGTCAACGCGACGAACTCGAAGCGGAAATATCCACCCAACTCGCCACTGCGATTCACACCTACACCTGGCCCGAGGAGATTCCCCTACCCAAAGAACACCACGAATACCGGTTCCAAGAAATCAGCGAAGACCTGTTCGGGGAAGACCTCAGCGGAGAACTCGCAGTCACCATGCGCATGTCCACCACAGCAGCGGCATACCTGATCAAAGACATCCGCACCCTGTGCGTCTACCTACCCACCTGCTGGACTCAAGTCACCACCGGAGTCGCACCCCTATGGCAGGCACGCCGAGTCGCCCACGAAACCCAATGGCTAACCGACGACCAATACGCCATCGTCGATGCGATGATAGCCCCCACCCTAGGAACCGTAAACACCAAACGACTCAACCGAGTCATCAGCGCAGCCCTCGCCACAGCCGACCCCAACCATCTGCGTGATCAAGTCAAGCACGGCTCCTCCCGCCATGTGCATGTCAACGGTGACACCATGGATCCGCTCACCGGATGGGTCAACGCCCGCATTGATCGCTCCGACTCGATCTACTTCGATGCGATGATTCAACACATCGCCGACACCCTGGCCGCCAACGGCAACACCGCAACCCACGACGAACGACGAGCCAAAGCCCTCGGCATCCTCGCCAACCCCGCTGCAGCAGTCCAACTCATCGGACTACCCACCACCCGCGGGATGAACCCAGCTCCCGACACTGAGGACGCTCAACAAGCATTCATCCGCTCAGCAGCCACCCTAATCCCCGCATTCACCCCGCGCACCCAGGTGTATGTTCACCTCCACGCTGACAACCTCAACGACCCCGAAGCCATCGCCCGGATCGAAAACATCGGACCACTACTCATCGAACAGCTCCACAACCTCACCCAAGCCACCCACGTACGCCTAACCCCCGCAATCCACCTCAACGCCAGTGACATTTCCGTGGACTCCTACGAGATACCCACCCGCATCCGCGACCGAATACTACTCACCCACCCCCACGACGTATTCCCCTGGTCCAGCATCGAATCCAGACACCTCGACCTCGACCACACCAACCCCTACCGAGCAGGCGAAACCGGTCAAACCAGAGTCTCCAACCTCGGACCCCTGTCCCGGCGCGCCCACCGACTCAAAACACACGCCGGCTGGC
>WQYJ01000017.1 GCA_009781325.1 Propionibacteriaceae bacterium
CTCGATCCAGTTATCCTGACCGATGATATGGCTGGGGTGTTGGGGCATGCACGATTTGTCCCTGGATCAGCCTCAGCAATATTGGATGGGACACGTGTCGTGGCTCCTGCGCTGGCAGGATCAACACTGACCTGGATTGGACCTTTGGCACCAGGCAAGTCCGTGGATGTGAGCTATCAGGTCATCGTTGACCAGGATGTCAGCTCTTCGGATCACTTGGTGAATCGACTGACCGGCCGCGGTGAAGACCCCGATGAGCCTGGTACAGAGGTTCCAGGTATCTGTGTTCCTGGAGAGGACGACGACTGTACGACGATACATAACCCCGGTGTTCCGGGATTGATGGTCGCGAAGTCTTCGAACCCTGAATCGGGTTCAACCGTACGCGCCGGGCAGATGATTACCTATACCGTCACCGCAGCGAATACTGGAAATGTCGATTTGGATCCGGTGGTGCTGGTTGATGACCTCAGCAGAGTCTTGGCTTATGCAAGATTCGTCGCAGGTTCACCCACAGCGATGATGGGATCAGCGCCAGCTCCATTGCCGACGATCATTGGTTCGAAACTGATCTGGAGCGACAAAATACCTATCGGGAAGACAGTCACACTGACCTATCAGGTCATTGTCAATGACAACGTAGCCACAGGTGATGTTCTTGTTAACGCAGTCACCGGTCGCGGAGAGAATCCCGAGGATCCTGGTAACGATGTTCCATCGAACTGTGTGACGGGGGAAGAAGAAGGCTGCCACACCACACTGACACCTGTTATTCCGAGGCTGGAAATCCACAAAGAGGCCAACCCTGCTTCCGGTTCTATGGTATTTGCTGGTTCTAGGATCACCTACACACTCACAGGTGTGAATTCTGGAGACATTGACCTCAATCCCGTCACCCTCACCGATGATCTGTCTGGTGTCATCAACCACGCATCCTTCCAACCCGGATCGGCTGTTGCACGAGTGGATGGAATCCCAGTAGGGTCCCCAACCCTGTCAGGATCAACCCTGACATGGAGCGGCCCGCTCGCAGCAGGCAAGTCAGTCACGGTGACCTATCAGGTCGTTGTTCACAACAATGTTCTCCCCACTGACCATCTGGTTAACCGTCTCTTGGGACAAGGTGAGGACCCAGGTGAGCCTGGCGATGAGGTTCCAGGTATCTGTGTTCCCGAGGTTGAGGACTGCACCACCACCCACGACCCGGGTGTGCCGGGACTGCAGGTGGCGAAGACTTCTGATCCAATCAATGGTTCCAAGGTACGGATAGGACAGACAATCACCTACACCATCACCGCAGTCAACACCGGGAACACTGTGTTGGATCCAGTGGTGCTTGACGATGACTTGGGTTCAGTTCTCACCTCTGCCAGCTTCGTTGCCGACTCATGGACAGCACAGATCGCTGGGGCCCCGGCGCCGCTGCCGACCCTCGATGGGTCTATCCTGCGATGGACATCATCACTCCAGGTTGGACAGAGCGTGGTTCTGAGCTACAAGGTCCGGGTGAACGCAGATGTGACTGACAAGGATCTGTTGATCAACGCGGTCATTGGAACAGCAGATAACCCTGAGGATCCTGGTGGTGAGGTCCCATCTAACTGTGTGACAGGGCAGGAAGACGACTGCACCACCACGCTGACACCGGTGATACCAGGGTTGGATGTCCGTAAGACATCGAACCCATTCTCAGGATCATTCGTTGACCCCGGAGAGATCCTCACCTACACCGTGGTGGGAACGAATACAGGAAGCATCGACCTGGACCCTGTCGTACTAGTCGATGACCTCTCCGGCGTACTCACTCATGCGAGGATGATTCCGGACTCGATCACCGCGATGATTGACCAGGATCTGGTGTCACCACCGACCATCACCGGAACCACACTGATCTGGTCGGGGCCGCTCGCAATCGGCGACACTGTCACACTGACCTATCAGGTGATCGTTGATGACACCATCAAGGAAGCAGTGTGGCTGGTGAATCGGGTGACAGGGCGCGGAACTGACCCCGAAGACCCTGACAGTGAGGTACCTTCACCATGCATCACAGGGGAAGAAGACTGGTGTCACACCGATCTTGAGGTGATACCTCCCCCTGACGATGACCCACCTCCGCCTATCCCAATTGTTGTTCCACCGGAGTTTCCTCCACCTTCGATAAACACTGGCGGAACAACACTGAATGCCTACTCCTGGCATATCTACTTAACGACCGCAGCCTTCCTGTTAGCCGCAGCGGTTGGAGTGGGAATAGGCGGATTCCGAAAGAGGATAGCCGACTGAGCCGGTAGCTGGCTTTGCCACTGATGACCTATTTGCTACTGAGACGGGCATCCTTGAGGCGGCCATCTTGATAATGAGCCATACCCCAGCGGTTGGTCAAGATGGTCGCCTTCCCGGCTAAGTCTGAATCCACCGGTCCATGCTAAGCGTCGGCGCTGGTGACACAGATGAACAATCCGTCGCCTACGGGAAGTAGGGACGTGGTCAGAGTATCCATGTTGCGTGCAGCTTCAAGGGTGTCACGCATCAACATCGTGTCGTCATCGAAGTTGGTTTCGTCGGCGACCTTGCCATCCAGCAGGGCATGGTTCAGGATAAGCATCCCTCCTGGGCGGACACAACGCAGCCCTTCTTCCAAGTACTCGGGATACTCCAGGAAATCTGCATCAACGAAAACAATGTCATATGCGCCCCCGCGAAGTTTCGGGACTACGGTCAGCGCTTCACCAACAATGAGCCGATAGCGGCTGTGAGATATCCCGGCAGCTTTGAGAGCTTGACGAGCTGCAATCTGATGCTCAGCTTCAGAGTCCACTGTTGTCAGTGTGGCATCATCGTCCATCCCTGCGAAGAAGGCTAGCGAGGACACACCAGCGCCGGTACCAATCTCAACCACAGCCTTGGCATTGATCAGACGGGCAAACATCGTTAACAGGTGTGCAACAGCCGGACTCACAGGTTCGATTCCGAGATCAGCAGATGCCCGGCGAGCCTGCTGGACGGCCATTGTGTCAGGAATGAAAGACTCCACGTATTTGTTGGAGGCTTCGATAGATGCTTTCGATAGGCTCACAGTACCAACCATAGTCCACGAACCACCTAATAGCTCGCATGCCGATAGAATCAATCCGTTGAATTATTTACTGTGATGGAGACAATGTGGCTCTTACGAATGCAGATGTGGCAAAGCTTGCCGATCTGGCGCGTATTCAGTTGACGGATGAAGAACTTGCCTCGATGGCAAGCCAACTTGATGTCATCCTTGATGCCGTCGCCAGTGTGAGCGAGGTTGCTAAGGCGGATGTGGCCCCCACCTCCCACGCGTTGGATCTGACGAATGTGTTTCGAGAAGATGTGGTCAAGCCTTCGCTTCCGATACAGGAAGTGCTGGCGATGGCTCCGGCTGTGGAAGATGATCGGTTCCGCGTACCAAGAATTCTGGGGGAGGAATCATGACTGATCTCACCCGGTTTACCGCTGCCCAGCTCGCTGCGATGCTGGGAGCCCAAGAAGTCTCCAGTCAGGAAGTGACCAGGGCACACCTGGACCGCATTGCCGAAGTCGATGACGATATTCATGCCTTCTTGTTTGTTGACGCCGAGCGAGCCTTGGACACAGCTCTCCAGATTGATAACCGACGCAGCGCGGGAGAAACCCTGCATCCGCTAGCAGGGGTCCCGGTGGCGGTGAAAGATGTCTTCTGCTACACAGGAACACCGACTACATGTGCGTCGAAGATACTCCAGGGATGGTATCCGCCTTACAACGCTACCGTTGTTCAACGATTGCTTGATGCTGGAATGGTCATCCTCGGGAAGACCAATATGGATGAGTTTGCTATGGGCTCCTCCACGGAGAACTCAGCTTTTGGACCAACCCGAAATCCCTGGGATCTCACAAGAATCCCCGGGGGCTCAGGCGGAGGATCGGCAGCCAGCTTGGCTGGATTCGAAGCTCCTCTGGCTATAGGTTCAGACACCGGCGGTTCCATCCGCCAGCCAGCCGCAGTAACAGGTACGGTCGGCACGAAGCCGACTTATGGTGGATCTTCGAGATATGGATTGATTGCGATGGCTTCCTCGTTGGATACCCCTGGGCCATGTGCCAGGAATGTCCTGGATGCAGCCCTGCTCCATGCAGTGATTTCCGGTTATGATCCTCAAGATTCCACTTCGATTAATGCAGCTCCTGCTGATGTCGTAACTGCCGCGCGTTCCTCAGATGTGAGGGGTATGAAGATCGGGATCGTCAAAGAACTCTCCGGTGAAGGTTACTCTGAAGGTGTCGAAGCACGCTTCAATGAAGCGGTCGAACTTTTGGCATCGGCGGGAGCCGAAGTCATCGAAGTGTCCTGTCCGCATTTTCCGGCAGCCCTCGGCGCCTACTACCTCATCATGCCATCCGAGGTATCGTCAAACCTCGCACGCTTTGATGCCATGAGGTACGGACTGCGCGTCGGTGATGACCAGGTGAACAGCGCAGAACAGGTGATGAGACTCACCAGGGATGCCGGGCTCGGTGCAGAAGTGAAGAGAAGGATCATCCTCGGTACCTATGCCCTGTCCAGCGGGTATTACGACGCCTACTACGGTTCAGCTCAGAAGGTGCGTACGCTGATTATCCAAGACTTTGCGCAGGCTTTCTCCCAGGTGGATGTCTTGGTCTCACCGACCACGCCCACCACTGCTTTCCCCTTAGGGGAGCGTCTGGACGACCCCATGGCGATGTACATGGCGGACCTGTGTACGATCCCGTCCAACTTAGCTGGAAACTGCGCAGCTTCTTTCCCAGCAGGTCTCGCGCCAGACGATGGTCTCCCCGTGGGCATACAGGTGATGGCCCCCGTGATGTGTGATGACAGGCTCTATCGAGTAGGTTCTGCTCTTGAAAGACTCCTGGAAGCATCCTGGGGTTCACCTCTATTAGCCCAACTCGACAAGGAGCAGCGATGAGTGTGGATGAATTGATGGACTTCGATGAGGTCATCGCCAGCTATGATCCCGTTCTTGGCCTTGAGGTCCATGTTGAACTCAACACTGCCTCGAAGATGTTCTGTTCGTGTTCGACTCTCTTCGGCGCGGACCCAAACTCGCAGACATGCCCGGTATGCCTGGGGCTTCCTGGTTCTCTTCCAGTGGTCAACGGTAAAGCTGTTGAGTCATCGATCCGTATCGGTCTGGCATTGAATTGCTCGATTGCGCAATGGTGCCGGTTCGCGAGGAAGAACTACTTCTATCCGGACATGACCAAGAACTTCCAGACCTCTCAGTACGATGAGCCTCTGTGCTTCGATGGTGAGGTCGATATCGAGGTGAACCAGCAAAGATTCACGATTCCCATTGAGCGTGCTCATATGGAAGAAGATGCTGGAAAATCTGTTCACCGAGGCGGAACGACCGGGCGCATCCTGGGTGCTGACTACTCTCTGATGGACTACAACCGTGCCGGGGTTCCTCTTGTCGAGATCGTCACCAAACCTATCTTTGGTACGGGGGCAGACGCTCCAGCAGTCGCCAGAGCCTATGTGACCTTCTTGCGGGATATGATCCGTGATCTGGGAGTCTCCGACGTACGCATGGAGCAAGGCTCTCTGCGTTGCGATGCCAATGTGTCACTGATGCCGAAAGGATCGACCACACTGGGGACCCGTACGGAAACCAAGAATGTTAACTCACTGCGTTCCATTGAGAAAGCGCTGAGATACGAGATCTGCCGCCAGGGAGCAGTGTTAGCTTCCGGAGGCAGGGTCATTCAAGAGACTCGGCACTGGCACGAGGACGGAGGATTCACCTCCCCAGGGCGTTCGAAGGAACAGGCTGAGGACTATCGCTACTTCCCCGAGCCTGACCTCGTACCCATCGCTCCCAGCCCACAATGGATTGATGAGTTGAGGCAAACCATTCCCGATCCGCCAGCCGTTCGTCAGGCAGCATTGCGTGATCTCTGGGGTTTCACCGAGTTGGAGATGCGCGATGTCGTTGCTGCGCAGGCACTCGAACTCATCGAAGCCACAGTCCAAGCAGGATCCCCGGCGCACCCCGCAAGAAAATGGTGGATGACACAGCTCGCCAGACACGCGAATGCCGCACAGATCGAACTTGATCAGTTGGCTATCTCGCCGCAGCAGGTCGCAGAGGTTCAAGCCCTGATTGACCAAGGTGTCATTAATGACAAGGTGGCACGCAGTGTTATCGAATCCGTCCTAGACGGTGAGGGCAACCCCGGTGAGATCGTCCAGAAGCAGGGTCTGGCGGTCGTCAGCGATTCATCGCTGCTTCAGGCTGCTATCGATGAGGTGATTGCAGCGAATCCTGATGTCGCAGACAAGATTCGGGCAGGCAAGGTCCAGGCGGTCGGGGCCCTGATCGGATCAGTGATGACCGCCATGTCAGGTAAGGCAGATGCCGCCAAGGTCCGCGAGATGATCGTGGCATCTTTGTCATAGTGTATTTTGGTTTTCAACACCCAGGAGGATGAGATGGCTGACTCAGATGACGGCAAGGTTCTAGTTATTGATGATGATGCATCCCTAGCTGAGATGCTCCAGATAGTCCTGCGTCAAGAAGGCTTCGAAACTGCGTGGTGCTCACGCGGGGATCAGGCCCTCGATGCCTTCCACACGGAAAAACCTGATCTGGTCCTGCTAGACCTGATGCTTCCCGGACGAGGCGGGGTTGATATCTGCCGGGATATCCGTGCTGAGTCCGGGGTTCCCATCGTCATGCTGACTGCCAAGTCAGATACCAATGATGTGGTGAAAGGTCTGGAAGCCGGAGCCGATGACTATGTGGCCAAACCCTTCGCACCTCGGGAACTGGTTGCTCGGGTTCGTACCCGTCTTCGCAGACTGTCGACCTCTGACATTGAAACTCTGACTATCGGCGATCTGACCATTGCCATTGAATCCCACCAGGTCACTAAGGGTGATCAGGTGATCAATGTCACTCCGTTGGAATTTGATCTGCTGTTGGCTTTGGCTCGCCAACCCAAGCATGTCTTTACACGCGAGCAGTTGCTGAAGCAGGTGTGGGGCTATCAGAACCCTGCTGACACCCGTCTGGTCAATGTCCATATTCAGCGTCTACGAGCCAAGATTGAACGCGATCCGGACAATCCTGAAATCGTTGTGACAGTGCGCGGCGTGGGGTATAGGGCCAGTGGCTGAGATTGATACCGTACGTATCCAACACTGGTTGTCCGCTCCAGTACGGTTATGGAGATCCTCTCTGACACTTCGTGTCGTCGCATCGGCGATGTTCGGCTCATTCATTGTGCTGACCATGGCTGGTTTCTTCCTGATCTACTCGGTCACTGACGACATCACCCAGTCATCCCGGGAGGCTGCCATTGCTGATGCCAATGATGCTATGGACATTATTGATCAGCAGATGCGCAGCTTTGGATTCGATTACGCCAACTCAGATGCCCTCGCATCGATCGTCACAGCCGCTATTCAGCGGGGGAGTTCCTCGGGCAGGTATCAAATCCAGTTCCTCACCGCTGTCGGCGGATATGCAACGCCTAACCTGAATGTCTCGGTGATACCGGTATCCATCCGTGATGCTGTCCGCGAAGAACCCCAGCTCGTTCACTACATCCCCATCACAGTGACCTACAAGGATGGCACCACTGGTCCTGGCTTGGTTATCGCAGCCGGCGGAGGCACTGAACGAGATCACTTCGAAGTCTTCTTCATCTTCTCCTTCGAACAAGAGACCCGAATCTTGGCCGTTGTTCGTGCTGCTGTCGGTTTGTCAGGGATGGTCGTACTGTTTGGAATCGGCGTCGTAGCAAGTGTTGTGTCCCGCCAGACCCTGACACCGCTGCGTGTAGCCAGAAGGGCAGCCGAGAAACTCGCCAGCGGAGAACTGACCCAATTGATGCCCGTACGTGGAACCGACGATCTCGCCCAGTTAGCGGCATCCATGAACCACATGGCCAACCAGCTCCAGCAAAGAATCAGAGCATGGGAACAACTCTCGCGTCTCCAGCAAAGATTCGTCTCCGATGTTTCCCACGAACTGCGTACCCCGCTGACAACAGTACGCATGGCAGTCGATGTCCTCTACGACAAGAGAGAAACCCTGCCAGAGGTGCAAAACAAGTCCATCGAACTGCTGAACAAGGAGCTAACCCGATTCGAGGCGTTGTTGTCTGAACTGTTGGAAATCTCTCGCTTCGATGCTGGTGCGGCTGATCTGGATTTGGATGAGAAGGACCTCGTTGATTTGATTCGCGCCGAGATGGAGGTATTGACTGATGTCGCCGAAACGACGGGATCACAGTTAATTCTCCACGGGGAGTGTGAGGCCACAGCATTCATCGACTCCCGCAGGATTTCACGGTTGGTTCGCAATCTTCTCACTAATGCCATCGAGCACGGAGAGGGCAAACCCATCGACATCTATGTTGCTGCGACCCCAGAAGTTGTGGCCTTCGCCGTACGGGACCATGGGGTCGGGTTCACCGAAGCCGAGGGCAAGCAACTCTTCAACCGCTTCTGGCGGGCCGATCCTGCCAGGGCCCGTCACATCGGAGGTACGGGCTTGGGCTTATCAATCTCACAAGAGGATGTGAATCTCCACCAAGGATGGATTCACGCGTGGGGCCGTCTGGGTGAAGGAGCGCAGTTCAGGGTGGTCTTACCCAAGTCTGAGGATGTTGTCATCACGAGTTCTCCGATCTCTTTGATCCCGGCGGATGCACCACAGGAGGCCGACAATGAAGATTCGTAGTCTTATCTGTGTCCTCATCATGTCGCTGTTGGCTGGTTGCACAGTGATCCCCAGCAGCGGGGAAGTCGTATCCATCCCTCGCCGTGTCTCTAACTCTGGTCAAGGCGGGATCATGATTGTTCCGGAATCACCGCCTCAGGGAGCCTCACCAATCATGATCTTGAGGGGTTTCCTGACAGCTATGACTAGTTACGGCTCGGACTATGCCACTGCGCGGGAGTATCTGACCGAAGAAGCCTCCCTGCGATGGCAGCCCAGTGAGTCACAGGTACTGATTTACGCCAGCGGGACAACACCACGGGTCACCGGCAATCAAGTCACCATGTCAGGCGCGGTGATCGGATACCTGCGTTCTGATTACTCCTTCCTTGGATCGCCGGACCCCACCTGGAACCATGATTTCGGGATGGTGAAAGAAGATGGCGAGTGGAGAATCTCCAATCCCACTGATGGACTAGCGCTGTCTCAGTACATGTTCTCTCAGACCTTCATGCGCATTGACACCTACTTCTTCCCCACCTCAGGTCTCACCTTGGTTCCTGACCCGCGCTATGTTCATCGCGGGGCCTGGGATAGAACCATGGCAGCACACTTGGCTGTTGATGGTCCCTCCGAATGGCTGAGCCGAATCATTGACAGTTCCATCCGAGACGGGATCTCAGTCGAGGACAGTGTGACTTTGGCCCCTGGGGGGATCGCTGACATCCCACTATCGGGTAAAGCCATGACTCTGACACCCAATGATGCTACGACACTGGCCATCGAAATTGCCGCAACGATGAGGAATGTACCCGGTGTCAACCGGATACGGCTGTTTAGCAACGGCGTACTGCTGAACTTGGCAGGGGCATCTGAAGACATGTCTATCCCAGTTTCACTGGCCAATAACTACGATTCTGCAGGAACTACCAGTGCCGAGAACCTATCACTGATCCACAATGATGTTGTGGCCTCCATGGTCGACCAAGACCCTATCCTGACCCCTGGAGACTGGGGCACCACCCCGCGGGTAATTCAGTCCTTTGCTGTGTCGAGGCTCCGCAACGAGGTTGCCGCCGTGACGCCTAAAGGCCTCCTGGTCGGTGTGAGGGGAGGGGAGCTTCCTCAGCTTCTCTTGCCTGGATCAGACCTGCTTCGCCCTCAGTACGATCTGCGCGGAAACATCTGGGCGATCAGTAATAAGGACCTCACAACCACCGTCACCATGATCAATGGCGATACACAAATACCCATCGACGCATCTGCTCTGGACGGCATGGCAATTCAAGGGTTCCAACTTGCTCCTGACGGGCGCAGAATAGTCATGGTTCGCCAGGTTGACCTTCCTGGTGAAGGGTCTCGAAAAGAGATTGGGATCGCTCTGATCAGCTATGTAGACAGCCAGCCTGCTGCGATCATATCCTGGAAACCGCTGCGCCTCACGTGGGAAGGCTCTCCTATCCGATCCATCGTCGATATGGCGTGGATGGGTCCATCCTCTCTGCTTGTTCTAGGAAGTACAGGGGCCAACCCAGCAGGAGTCTACTTCACCGATATTGATGGGCTGGGGATGGACGAATGGGGTCTTCCCCAAGCCTGGGATCCCCGTGAGATGGCTACTCATATCACCAGTTCCAGTCCTCAGATTGTCGTACTCGATCGCGACGGCACCGCGTGGTTCTACCAGGAAGGATTCCGGTGGAGCCATCCCACGATCGAAGCAGTCTCCGCCATAACTTTTCCTGTCTGAGTGACATTTCTTGGTCACGACTCGCCATAGTTGTGAGTATGAAGTTCATTGATGCCGGAACAGATCTTCTCTTCCAGGGCCTCTGTCCAGGGTGTCACTCACCAGGACGGGGAGTGTGCTGTGGGTGTACAACAAGGGTGATGATGGATCAGGCAAAGATTCGCAGCAGACCGGGGATCGATTTGCCTCTGTGGTGCGGCGGGGATTATGCGCCGCCGCTGATGAACATCATTTCGGCTGCGAAGGATCATCATCGACGCGATGGAATCTGGCTGCTCAGTGTACGTTTAGCCTTTGCCTGCGCAGGACTCATCGATGAGCGTGGGCTCACAGGAGAGGGAATACTTGTCCCGTTTCCATCACGGGGTGCTGCCGTACGAGAACGAGGACTGGACTTCACCCAAATCTTGGCGGCCAAGACTGTGGGTCATCTACGAAGGATCGGGCACAGAATCAGCGGGTCTTCTCTGCTGCGCCATGTTCGCAGTGTCCAAGACCAATCAGAGCTATCGGTAAGCCAACGACAAGGAAACCTCGAAGGGTCTCTGGCAGCGATTCCAACCTCGGAACAGCGTTGGATGATTGTCATAGATGATGTGGTCACGACCGGAGCAAGCATGCGGGAGGCTGTACGGGCACTGCGCAGCGTTGGATACGCGCCTGTCGGTCTAGCAGCGGTTGCCGGGACCCGTTTGCGTATCTGAGCTAGTCACCGAAACCCTGGGCAATGTCTTCCCTTTCTGGACTGCTCAGGATAACGTAGGAATACCCCAACTAACGGGGACACAACTAAAGGAGGAATCATGGACGTCACCATTACCGGCCGAAGAATACAGGTCACAGACAGTTTCAGGGAACAGGTAGCGAAAAGGATGGCAGAGTTAGATTCCCGAGTTGACAAGGTTATACGCGCAGAAGTACACGCCCAAGCTGAGGCGAGAGGGTCCAGTGAAGTGGTCCGGGTTGAGATCACACTGATTGGGAAGGGCCCCGTAGTACGCGCAGAAGCTATCGCAGACGAGAAGTCCCAAGCTTTTGATGAGGCATTCGATCATCTGAAGACTAGGCTCCACAAAGCCCAGGATCGCCGACGCACTCATCGTAATCTTCGCAAGGTTGGTTTCGCCGAACCAGCAGTCGAACCAGTAGCTCCGCCGCCAGTCGAGGAGCCGTCCGTTGTGGTGAAGAGAATTGCCGGACTCGAAATCCAAGGTGATGGGCCTATGGTCGTACGCGAAAAGTTCTTTTGGTCAGCTCCACTCACCCTGGCGCAGGCACTCGACGAGATGGAACTTGTTGGTCATGACTTCTTCCTCTATGTCGATGCAGATACCATGCTGCCGTCAGTGGTCTATCGCCGCAAAGCCTACGACTATGGGGTAATTCACTTGCGTTTGACTCAGTAGAGGATCGCACACCGACGCGCCTTCTTGGATGCGGTCCGCATAATCAGGCAGAATAGTTGTGGTTATATTTCCCGCAACAAGAAAGGCGCCGAAGATGCCCATCGCAATCCACCTTCTCCAAGGAAGCGACCAGGTTACTCAGGTGGTGGATGAGGGCACTACCGGGCTGAATCTGTTCGGTCAAGATCGCAGCGTCGTTGCCATGAAATGCAACGGAGCCACAGTTGACCTGTCGATGACGCTCACCGAGGGTGACATCATCGAGCCAGTCTTAGCGGTATCCGATGAGGGGCTATCCATCATTCGCCACTCAGCAGCCCATGTCACAGCCCAGGCCCTCCAAAAGCTATTTCCGGAAGCTAACCTCGGTGTTGGCCCGCCGATCACCGATGGCTTCTACTATGACTTCCGTACGGAACCGCTCAATCCTGAGGATCTGAAAGCCATCGAAAAGACCATGATGGCAATCATCAAAGAGCGCCAGCGTTTTGTTCGTCGTGTCGTGAGCGATGAGGAAGCTTTGGTTGAGGAAGCATCCGAACCCTACAAGCTCGAACTCATTGCTGATAAAGGAAATGCGAACACAGAAGAGGGGGCTTCGGTCGAAGTCGGCGGTTCTGAGCTGACGATCTATGACAATGTACGCCGCGACGGCAGCGTTGCCTGGAAGGACCTGTGCCGGGGACCTCACGTACCGCACACCGGCTACATCACGGCTGTGGCTCTCACAAAGACCTCCGCAGCGTACTGGCGCGGTAATCAGGCGAACGACACCCTTCAGCGGGTCTATGGTACGGCGTGGGCGTCGAAGGAAGACCTCGTTGCCTACAAGACTCGTCTGGAGGAGGCTGCCAAACGCGACCATCGCAAGCTCGGTACCCAACTTGATCTCTTCAGCTTCCCTGAGGAAATAGGTTCAGGACTTGCGGTCTTCCATCCAAAGGGCGGCATTATCCGCATGGAGATGGAACAGTACTCACGCCAGCGCCACATCGAGGCTGATTACAGCTTCGTGAATACTCCGCACATTACCAAAGGGCGTTTGTTCGAGATTTCCCAGCATCTGTCCTGGTATGAGGACGCGATGTATCCGTCCTTGCACCTCGACGAGGAAGTCGATGAGCAAGGTGTCGTACGCAAGGCTGGGCAGGATTACTACCTGAAGCCGATGAACTGTCCGATGCATAACCTCATCTACCGTTCCCGCCAGCGCAGCTATCGAGAACTACCGCTAAGACTCTTCGAGTTCGGTACGGTCTATCGCTATGAAAAATCTGGTGTTGTTCATGGGATGCTTCGGGCGAGGGGTTTTACTCAGGATGATGCCCATATTTACTGCACACGTTCCCAGATGAAACAGGAACTGACATCCCTGCTCTCCTTCGTGTTGGATCTCCTGCGCGACTATGGGTTTGATGACTTCTACCTAGAACTATCCACCAAGGACCCCGACAAGTGTGTCGGCCCCGACGAAGCCTGGGAGGAAGCCACAGAAACCCTTCGTCAGGTTGGTGAAGAATCGGGGATCGCTCTGATTCCTGATCCCGGGGGAGCGGCTTTCTATGGCCCCAAGATCTCTGTGCAGGTCAAGGACGCTATCGGGCGTACCTGGCAGATCTCCACGATTCAACTGGACTTCAATCTTCCGGAATTGTTTGAGCTTGAATACACCGCGGAGGATGGAACCCATCAGCGCCCGGTCATGATTCACCGCGCTCTATTCGGGTCGATGGAACGTTTCTTCGCTGTGCTGACTGAGCATTATGCCGGCGCCTTCCCACCCTGGTTGAGTCCTGTCCAAGTCGTGGGGATTCCTGTGGCCGCCGACTTCAATGACTACCTTGGCAATGTTTTGAACCAACTAAAGGCGGCCGGAGTCCGGGTGGAACTGGATGATTCCGACGACAGAATGCAGAAGAAGATTCGCAATGCTACCCAGGATAAGGTTCCGTACATGCTGATCGCTGGAGCAGAGGATCAAGCCAAGGGTGCTGTCTCCTTCCGCTACCGCGACGGAACACAGAAGAACGGTGTAGCCATCGACGATGCTATCGCTGAGATTCTCACCGCTATTGCAGAGAGGCGGCCAGCATGATGAGTTTGGAGTCCTCGGGGGAGTTTGCCGGTGTCGAGGATGGCTTTGAGAGGCTGTGGACTCCTCACCGCATGGTGTATATCGACTCACAAAAGAAACCTCTTGAGTGCCCCTTCTGCGTTGCACCAACGAAGTCCGATGAAGAGGCGCTGATTATCCATCGCGGAGAAACCTGCTTCGTGGTGATGAATCTGTTCCCCTACAATCCTGGCCATCTGCTGATATGTCCCTATCGTCACGTCGCAGACCTGACCGATCTGACTAGCGCAGAATTGCTCGAGGTTGGTGAACTAACTGCACATGCGATGAGAACGATCCGTGCCACCACACCTCCTGCGGGTTTCAATATCGGTGTGAACCAGGGTGTCCTAGCCGGTACAGGAATCGCTGAACATTTCCATCAGCACCTCGTACCTCGTTGGACAGGGGATGCGAACTTCTTCCCCATCATTGCTCGTACCAAGGCGCTGCCGCGTCTGCTGGGTGAAACTCGTGAAGAGTTGAGCCAAGCTTGGGGTGCGTCATGACGGATGCCCAGGCCCAGGCAGAATCCCAGTCCTATGACACAACACGGATATTGACGATACCCAACATTTTGAGTTTCATCCGTCTGGCTGGGATTCCGATCTTCCTGTGGTGTCTGCTCGGGCTTCGCTCCGATGTCATCGCTATTCTCGTCTTAGTTCTCTCGGGAGTCACTGACTTTCTCGATGGGTATCTCGCCCGGATTTGGAAACAGGTGTCACGCCTCGGTCAGGTTCTCGACCCCATCGCCGATCGGTTGTACATCCTCGCGATCATCGTCGGCTTAGCTGTGCGCGAAGTACTGCCCTGGGAGTTGGTGATCGTTCTGATTGCCCGCGATCTGATGCTCGCAACACTGATTCCAGCCCTGAGGGCTCGAGGCTACGCATCACTGCCTGTTCATTTTTTGGGGAAGATCGCCACCTTCTGTCTGCTGTATGCCTTCCCGCTGATATTGCTGGGTAACCAGGTCTTCCCAGGAGCTCTGTTCTTCTCGACACTAGGATGGGCGGTCGTACTGTGGGGAACCTTCTTCTACTGGTGGTCCGGAATCCTCTATATGTTCCAAGGAGTGTCGTTCATCAGGCGGACATCCCTAGCAAAAGCTGACTAATAATGACAAAACAAGGGTGGGAACTCCCCGGAACTGGTGAAAATACGCAAGAATGGCAGTAGACACGATGATTATGAGGAGTACCATGTCCGAATATCCCGATGACTTGGGCTATACCGCAGAGCACGAATGGGTCAAAGCCGGAAACGACACACGTGTGCGTGTAGGAATCACATCCTTCGCTGCAGAAGCCCTCGGCGACATAGTTTTCGCCGCACTACCGCAACTCGGCGATGAGATCGAAGCAGGTGATGCGGTTGGAGAACTTGAGTCCACCAAATCAGTGTCTGAAGTGTACAGTCCGGTGACCGGGGTGATCTGCGCTATTAATGAGGTTGCTGCGGATACCCCCGAAATTATCAACGAAGACCCCTACGGAGATGGGTGGCTCTTCGAAGTAGATATGTCAGATCTAGAAGAACTTAATAGTCTGCTGGACGCTCCTGCGTACGCTGGGCAACTCACCTAGGGTACGCGGTCCACGCAGGAAAGGAGGAGACATGGTTGTCTGCTGGGCATGCGGCAATGATAATGAAGAGGGAGCACGATTCTGTTCTCAGTGCGGGGAGAAAGTACTGGAACTGGGTCATTCGCCGATGGATGATCAAACGCTGACAAACGAACTCCATAGTGAGGACGTTTCAGCTATTGAAGGACTCCCGGCGGGATCAGCTCTCTTGGTGGTTATGAAGGGGCCGGGAGCCGGAGCGAGGTTCCTGCTCAATGAGGACATCACCGTCGCAGGGCGAAATCCTGACTCGGGCATCTTTCTCGACGACATCACCGTGTCGCGAAAACACACGAAGTTCACCCGCGAACAGGGTTCAGTTCTTGTCGAAGACCTAGGATCACTGAATGGGACCTACGTCAACCGCCATCTGCTGAAGACACCGCTGCTGCTGCGCAACGGTGATGAGGTTCAGATTGGTAAGTACAAGATGATTTACTTCGTAGGGTCGGCCGGGACTGAATAATGGCTGCTCCGGGGCTTGCAATTGGTAAGGTCCTGACTTTGCTCAAGACCGAGTATCCGGATATTTCTATCTCCAAAATCAGGTTCCTGGAGGCGGAAGGACTCATTACTCCAGAACGTGCGCCCTCAGGTTTCAGGCGCTACTCTAAGGCAGATGTCGAGCGCCTGCGTTATATCTTGAGTGCGCAGAAGAACAACTATCTTCCTCTGAAGGTCATCCGTGACAATCTTGATCTGATCGACCAAGGGATTGACCCAGCCCCGCCCGAGCCTATCGAGCCTCCGAAACCCGTCACTGAAGAACATATCGACACCATGGGCGGACAGCGCCCGCCGGTACGACTGTCGCGCGAAGAATTGCTGGACCGCTCCGGGCTGCCGGAATCCAGCCTCATTGAACTGGAGCGGCAGGGGATCATTCGCTTGCGGCGAGGTACGTACTTCTATGGATGGGAGTCGCTGACTCTGGCCATCGTGGCGGCAAAACTTGCACCGTTGGGCATCGAAGCCCGGCAACTGCGAGTGGTGAAAAATGCTGCCGACCACGAGGTCGAACTCATCCTCATGACAGCCTCCCACTACGCCCGCCGCCCAGAGATCGCCCGGCGTGCCACCCTTGAGATCGCCGAGGTCATCATGCAAGCCCACGCCGCTCTGCTTCAGGTTGGACTCGACCACGCATAGAGTCACCGCACTCACCGCGTACCGCTCGTCAGGGCAGCGATCGGTCGACTCGGGAGCATTCTGGATGCATGGTTGAGACTTAGTAGAGACTTCGGCGATTCCTGCCACGGTCGTTGAACGAGCAGGGGATATGACATAGCGTGTTCCTACCAGGCAGGGAAGGCAAGGAAATGTCAGAAGGCTACAGTCAGGACACTCTCTTCGAGGGTGATTACTCCGCTGTTGGTGAGGATGTTGGATATCGAGGCCCGGTTGCCTGTACGGCTGCCGGAATCACGTATCGCCAACTCGACTACTGGGCACGTACTGGCCTAGTCATTCCTCAAATTCGCATGGCCGAGGGCTCGGGGACCCAACGCCTCTATTCATTCCGCGACCTTCTGATGCTTCGCGTCATCAAGAAGATGATTGACGCTGGCATCTCCCTCCAGCAGATCCGTCTTGCTGTGAGCCATTTGCGCTCCAGAGGAGACGTCGATCTCACCACCATCACCCTGATCTCCGACGGAACCTCGGTCTTCGAATGCACCAATGACTCAGAAATCATCGACCTCCTCAAAGGCGGCCAAGCCATGTTCGCCATCGGCCTGTCCGGGGTCTGGCACGACATAGAAGGCACCCTGGTAGAACTACCCACCAATCGTGCCGACGAAGTCTGGACCGACGAACTCAGCGAACGCCGCCGAGCCAAACAAGCCGCCGTATAACCGTACCCTCTGATCACTATCACTCAGTAAACGAGTGAATTCGCCCTTCCCAGCCCACCGCCACAAAGTGGATGCACTGTTTTGTCACAGCCTCGCCCAGCAGAACCCCTAGCAGCCGGAACCCAACCCGCTGTCATGCCGCCATTGGCGGGACCCCCGGCGGCTAGCGTATGGACTTGGGTATAGATCCACCCCCAGTCCCTACGTTGGCTGCCGGGGGTCCTGCCTGCGCCTGAATCCATCGATCCATGCCTACTACGCGACACTAGATGAGTGCGCTGGCCGCGTTGCCACCGCTCGGCAGGCGTCCAGCCTGCCTTCCAGGTGGTCGCCTTGCCAGCACACCCATCTAGTGCCGCTCGTTACGGCAGCGATCGGTGGATTCAGGCTGGCGGCAGGATGACCGGAGAGACCCACCGCACAATGGAGGATGCATTGTGTTGCCTCTTGTGGGGTTCAGACCGTCCCCTTTGTCAAGTTCCTGCGGTGGGTTTTGCCCCCGTCCTCTGCATTGTGGTGGATTTTGTCGTCGTATGCTGACAAAACCCACCGCCACAATGTGGATGCACTGTTTTGCCACTGATTCGCCCACCAGAACCCACCGCAGCAGCCC
>WQYJ01000018.1 GCA_009781325.1 Propionibacteriaceae bacterium
ATGAAAATGGAACATTTGAAGAAGAGACGCAGGAACTTGAGGCAGTACGTGTCGAGGTCCCCGCTCAGGGTGCAGATGTGAGCGAACTACAAGCCACCATCGATCAGCTTCAGCAGGAGCTGGACGAGATGTCGTTGTACACAGCCGATCTGGAGGATCGTATCGCAGCGTCCCCCAAGGCCCCGAGCTTTGAGGACCTAGGGTCGCGAATCTCCCAAATGCTGTCGCTCGCGCAGGCCGAGAGCGAAGATGTGCGCTCATCTGCTAAGAGGGAAGCTGACAAACTAACCGCAGAGTCGCAGTCAGCAGCCGAGCAGTCTCGCAGCGACTCCGAAAACTATGCTGGAGAGGTACGCAGCAAGGCTGATGCAGAAGCCACAAGAATCATTACTCAAGCACAGCGTGAGGCTGAGGAGATTCTTGACCAGGCTGACCGTGAAGCACTTGCGCGCCGCGAAGAAGCGGAAGCGATTTACGAAAATCAGCGCGCACGCGCCGCTGTTGCTGCTGCTGACTTTGAGAAGACACTGGCTGAGCGTCGCGATGAAGCGGCGAAGGACTTTGCTGCTCAGATGAAGGCTCAGGATGAGGCAATGCAGCGTGCAGAAGAATCGCTGTATTCGATCCAGGAAGAAGCAGAAAGCTACAAGACCGAAGCTCAAGAGCAGGCTGATCAGACCATCAGAGATGCAAATAATCAAGCCAACGATATCCTCAAGCAGGCGAAGGCCACCGCGGACCGAGTCCGTCGTGAGTCCGAGCGTGAGGTTCAGGCAGCCAGCGCCCGTCGTGACGCAATCACCCTCCAGCTCAGCAATGTTCGTCAGATGCTGGCGACCATGGGTGTGGCACCAACCTTCGAACCCGAAGTGATTGAGGAAGAAGAAGAAGACTTCGAGGACGAAGGCGACGATTGGCAGTAAGACAGCAGTGAAAACTGCGTCTAGCACCACAGACATGAGAACGGTAGTTCCCGTTCAACGTCGTTGATCTCTTCAGGGTTGTGTCTGGCCTGCCGTGGCAGGCCAGACACAAACTTGTCACATCAGACATAGACTTGTCGTATGGATTACGCCCTTATTATGGCCGGAGGCTCGGGGACTCGTTTATGGCCACTTTCCCGCAAAGGAATGCCTAAGCAGCTTCTTCCGCTTGTCCATGGGAAAACACTGTTGCAACTGGCATTCGAGCGTGCCTGCACATTGGTGGATCCTTCACGGATCATCGTGTGTGCAGGCCGGAACCACACGGATGCCATCATCGACCAGCTACCTGGCTTAGACGAGCAAAACTTGCTTGCGGAGCCAGTGGGGAGAGACTCTCTGGCTGCCATCACATGGTCGACGGCAACAATAAGGGCACGCGATGAAGACGCCGTCGTCGCGATCTTGGGGGCCGACCATGTTATTTCGCCTGTTTCGGTGTTTACCCGCACCCTGACTAAGGCTCTGGTACTAGCTCGAACAGATCCTCAAGCTCTGGTTACCTGCGGGGTCGTACCGACGAGCCCGCATACTGGTTATGGGTATCTACAACTCGGGGAAGTCCGCCAGGAAGGGGTCTTCCAGGTTGAGAGGTTCGCGGAGAAGCCGAATCTTGCCACTGCCGAGTCTTATCTTGCCCAAGGAGGGTGGTGGTGGAACTCGGGGATGTTCTGTTTCAGAGCAACAACCTTCCTGGATCAAGTCCAATTCTTTGCACCCTCGGTGGCACAGGGGATTGCCGTAATCATCGATTCTCCCGAGCTCATCGACGAGATCTACCCGCAGCTAACCAAGATTTCAGTTGACTATGCAGTGATGGAACCCGTATCTCAAGGACGATCCGAGGCCACGATTATGACCGTTGGCTTGGATGCGCAGTGGGCGGATGTTGGCAGTTTCCCTGCTTTAGCCGAGCATCTGGCCCAGGATCAAGAAAACGCACTTGAAGGCCCAGTTGTGACGCTGAAGGCAGAGAGGAACCTCATCATCAATCGGTCCAGTCAAGGCCGTCTGGTTGCCGTATGCGGAACAGCCGACTTGATTATTGTCGAAGATGACGATGTGACCCTGGTGTGTTCCAAGGACCAAGCAGAGTCGATTAAGGAACTCGTAGAGATGGCCCGTCTTCAGGGGGAACGCTATGTTTGATGACGAAGAAGTCACCAGAATCCCGGCTTCGGTGAAGTGGTTGATTCCGGCGGCACTCGGTGTTGTTGCCGTGGGAGCAGGGTTCTTGATCTGGCGGTGGACCCTCGGTGCAAATTTTTCTACAGATCCTCCAATGCGGATTGGGCTGATCGTCATGATCGCCCTGATTCTGATCATAGTTGCCGTCGCTTTTGCGATCACCACAATGACAAACCGTACTCCTGCTCCACATCTGCAGCCTCCTGTCACCCCTAGTGAAACTCAGGTTTCGGTGATCGAAAACACTGATACAGAAGAGTTCACTCACGCGCCGGTCATACCACCAGATCTGGCTCAAGGATATGGATGGCGCAAGGCTTCAGACTTGGCCAATGAACAGGAAAACACCACAGTTGAGGAGTCCAGCTAGTGTTCACTATGCGTACGGAGTTGACTTAGTCTAAGTCACACTGGTGTAATTTTACCTGAAACCATTCTTCGTGATGAAAGGGTTGAGATGTCAAGCGTCCTGACGTTGATCGCAGGAATCGACGAAGATGCTAGTGCCTGGCAGGCGAGTGCGCTATGCGCTCAGACCGATCCCGAAGCCTTTTTCCCAGAAAAGGGTGGTTCTACCCGAGAAGCCAAAAGTGTGTGTAAAGTATGTGACGTTAAGCAGGAATGCCTCGAATACGCACTTGCCCACGACGAAAGATTTGGTATCTGGGGTGGCCTCAGTGAGCGGGAAAGGCGTAGACTAAAACGCCGTGCGTGAGCACGCGCCACTGATTCTTGTAAGGGCCTTATGACTCATACTGAAGTCTGGAGCTGGTTTGATGCTCCCGAACTGAGCGACGTTGATCTCAGCGAGCACAGTGTTACCGCAGTTTTGGTATGCCGTAATGCCAGTTCATGGCTCAATGCAACACTAGCTGGCATAGGGCAGCTTGATCACCGTCCAGACATCATCATTGCTGTCGATAATGAATCCAGCGATGATACTGCTGAGTTACTCCATGATGCCTACGCTGCCGGGTTGGTCGATGCCGTGCTTCGAGGGAAAGCCGGTGCCTCCTTCGGCCAGTCGGTTGAACGGGCTATGGCAATGATCGAGAGCCCCACACGGTGGATTTGGCTGCTCCACGATGATGCGGTCCCCGATCATGATGCACTCACAGAATTGCTGGATCTTGCAGCGCGTACGCCGAAGCTTGCTATTGCCATACCGCTCTTGGTGCGCCCAGCCAGGCGTAACCATGCTGCTCGTACTCTAGAAATCGGTGCCACCATCTCCGGGTCTGGCCGTCGGAATCTGGGTCTGGAGCCAGATGAGGTCGCGCAAGGCCAGTACGAGTCCACCTCAGTCTTAGGCGGATCGACATGCGGAATGCTTGTCCGGTGGGAATCCCTGGTTGAACTGGGTGGATTTGATCGTTGTATTTCCGCCTACCGCGATGGTGTCGACATCGGTTGGAGAGCTCACCTGATTGACCAGTGGGTGCTGACCTGCCCCAAGGCTCGGATCATTCATCGCCAGGCAGGCCGCTCGGAGATCCGAAAAGCGACAATCGCACAGCGTTCTGGCCGCAGCGAAGCGTCGTGGGATCGACTCATGGGCCTTCGTCTTGTCGCAGCACATGCCCGAGGATTTGAGCGGCTCACCATCCTCTTTAGACTCACATTCGTCTGCCTGTTCAGCGCACTTGCCTATCTTCTCGGACGAGCTCCTGACCGTGCTAAGGACGAGGTGCAGGCATGGGCAGACTTCCTTTTCCGCTCGCGCAAACCCGTTGCCCGCTTGCGGAAGATCATCAGAAAGATCTCAGCGGGCAAGGACACCAAGGTCAGAGTTAGTTCGCTGAGGCCGACCTTCGGCAATGTACTGGACGAAACATTCCAGGGGTTCATCCGCTGGTTCCAGGCACAATGGTCCTTCGGTTCCGATGCAGGTATGACCCTTGATGATCTGTTGGGTGATGAGTTCACCCGCCGACTGGGTGAAGGACGCAGAAAGGTCCCTTTCCTGGTGTGGTTTGGCCTCCTTGTCGGCGGAATCATCATCATGGTACGCGGGCTTGTTCGCACAGGAATGGTGACAGCACCAACCTTGCTTGGAACCCCGGAGACAGTGGCAATTGCCTTCCAGCGTGCCCTGTCTGCCCATGGGCTCTCCGAGCCGTGGCTTCTGCTCGCTGCCGCTGGATCTGCCCTAACCCTCAATCCAGAGTGGTTACCCGTTGTTGTCCTGACCCTGGCGTTCCCGGTGATCATGGTCGTCGGAGCATGGTTTGCCAGACACAGAATCGAACGCGTGGGGATTCGATGGTTTGCCGCAGCAGGATACGCAACGTTGGTCATCGCCATGGGCGGATTGAACAGGGGAGCAATGTGGCTGGTGATGCTCGCCATCGTCTTGCCTTTCATCGCTGAATGGATCTCCAGAATCCCCCAGCCATGGATGGGAGCCCGATCCTTGCAGACTGTTGCGGGAATCGCGCTTTCGGGAGTCTTGATGTACGCGATTAGTCCTGCCTTGTGGGCACCGGCGGTCGTTGTTGCTCTTGCAGTAGCTATCCGAACAGGAGGGTTCGCTCGTATCGTACGAGTTTTCATTGCTGCCTTGCTGCCTGTGGGCTTCTGGGCTCAATCAATCCCTGCTTTGCTGAGGGAGCCTGCCCGGGCCTTCCTGACCCCAGAGGCCATGATTACCCCCGAGTCTCTGACCTGGCAGATGCTCTTCGCCAGACCCACCGATGTCGGTCTTCCTCCGCAGTGGCTGTCGCTGGCAGCCTTCGGATGCTTGTGGGTTGGTGTCCTCGTTGTCCTCATCACGGGAACCTGGCGACGCTGGCTCGCCCTGTCAGGCGTGTTGCTGATAGCCGGGGCTATGTGGTGTACCCATCTGACCCTCAATTTGAGCGGCTTAGCTGTTCACCCGGATCCTTCCGCACTGCTCTTCATCGCTTTTGCTCTGCTGCTCTACAGCGTTGTTTCCTGGATCGATCACACCCTGAACTCCCTGGAAGGGCGCGACTTCGGCGGGATGCATGCCCTCATCGCCTTCCTGTCGCTGCTGCTGATGTCCAGTTTCCTGCTTGGAATTGGGTGGGGTGCCTATGCAGGGATGTCGGAGGTTTCCCGCGGACCAAATGGTGTTGTCCCTGAGTACCTCGCGTACAACGAGATCGAATTCGACACCGGAACCTTGATCATCAATGCGACCAATCGCACCTGGAATCTGCGATACTCCGGACAAACCTACTGGGGTCAGGGATCCTTCCTTGATGGCGTCGTCGGTAATGAAGCAGCGTCTGCCATTGTTGAGCAGATCGTAGCCCGAGCTTTGGCTGGGCGCTCTGATGACACCATCACCAATGAACTAGCTACCTTTGGTGTCTCGTCTGTGGTGGTGCTTCGCCCCAATCCAGAGACAGTTGCAGCACTGGATACCACAGCCGGATTCCAGCGTACGACCTCAGGCGGCGACACAGAGATTTGGGCGGTCACTGTTCAAGGTGCATCGCCAACCAGGCGTGCCCTGATAACAGAAGGAGCACCGCCGCTCTTCCTTGGAAGCCATGATGATGTCCCCAGGGATGCGGCTCGAAATCTGGTCTTTGCGTTGCCGGTGGACCCCTCGCTGAAAGTCTTTGTCGGTGATCTTGAACTTCGGGCAACCGGGTCCGGCGATTGGAGAGCTGCCTACGCCCTAGGAGCTGCCTCCGGAGAGATCCGCTTCGAGCATGTCATTGATAACACCTGGGCAGCATGGGTACAACTGGGGCTCTTCATCCTCTTCGTCATCTTCGTATTCCCGCCGCTGACAGACAGTTCAGTCTCGGATGAAGAAGTCAAGACCCAGACGAGGAGGGCTCGGTCATGAAACACATCGTCTTCGTTGGTTCTATCGTCGTACTGGCTGCGGCTATTGCCGGCGCCACACTCCTCCCGATTTCGACAATACGCTCACCTGAGATTCCGCTGCCCATCTCACGAATGCTTTCCTGCCCGGTTGGTGATGCCTATCTGGGGTCCACGAAGATCACCATCACTGACCGAGAGCTTTTCACTGTCGGCATCGTGGGCGGCCTTCCATCCGACCCAGCTATGTTTGCGGCCTTCGAAGACCCAGAATCACCGATTATCGTACGCGGCTCAGCCACCGTCGGCGGAATCTCCATCTACTCCGAATCAGACCGGTCGATGATGGTTCCCTGCGCCCCTCCGATCTCCACAGGAACCTGGAACGGAGTCATGACCGCAACCTCGGAATCTACCCTGATCCTGACCAATGTTGACATTGCCTCAGCTGTGGTGGACGTCTTCCTCTACGATCAGACCGGTCCCATCCCTTTGCCCGGATTGCGCGATATTCCTGTTGGAGCAGGAGTCACCCAACTGCTGTCAATCCATCAGCTTGTTTCCATAGAGTCTCCCATCAGCGTCCAACTGCGCGCTTCAAAGGGGCGAGTCGCGGCTGTCATGCGAGTGATGAACTCCACTGGCTGGGATTGGGAACTTCCGCAGACTTCGGCTGACACGGATCTGATTATCTCCGGAATTCCAGCAGGAGAGGGGACACGGACCCTATCGATCACAAACCCCGATCAGGCCAAGAAGGTGGAGATCAAGGTCGAAGTGATCGGTGAAACGGGGCCCTTCACCCCACTGGGCTTGGAATCAATCGAGATACCGCCAGCGAGAACGATCTCCGTCGATGTCTCTCAAGCCTTGGGCGGACAACCCTCTGCCGTACATCTCATAGCGGATCGTCCTATCACAGCCACCGTTACCATCGAAGGCCAAGATATGGTTGGTATTTCCGCTGCACCTCCCCTGCACGGTGCAGTCGTACTTCCTGCTGTGGGAGGTACATTGTGGGCGGTAAATCCTGATAATGCAATGGCCTTTGTGACTCTGGAAGTTGAGGACGAAAACGGATCACGGGCTTCTACGGTTGCCCAGATTCCTGGCAAGACCCTGGTTCCTATCCCGTACCCATCCACCGGCAAATCTGTGATGATCTCGACACCATCTGAGTATGTACGCACATCCTTAGTGATCCAAGATAAATCATGGTCTGTCCTGCCAATTTCAGGCGGAGGAATTGTTACAGCCGTGGATGCTCCTCGCCTCGACCCAGGACTTGGCTAGCTCAGTCTCCTCGAATATTCGATGGATCTAGATCGGCCACACTGATCCCAGTAGTCGAAGAAACTTGCTCCACCAGGGCAATGAAAACCAGCCGCCGCAATTGCGTACGATCTCCGGCTCGCAACTCAATGGGGCGACGGTAGATGACAATCTGATCGATGTGATCTTTGTCAGCCTCGATAGCCGCCGCTAGGGGCATATGGCTGCTCCACAGGGTGGAAACATCGGGAACATCCTCGACGAGAACATCCACATGAGTCAGAGCATCGGGAATAGCATCGGTGATGGCTGCAATGGCGTCTGTGATGCATTGAAGAAAGAAAGCGGACCCCAAAGTCGGGCGGTTGAGACGCAGAACTTGACCAGCCACACAATTGGGGGGAGCCAGCATTCCTCGCAAGCCACGACGATGACGATCACGCATGGGTTTAGTGTACTTCACCTCATCACCACCGCGGTGGGACTCTTAGGTGTGAGACACGCCGACAACTGCGAACCGGGGTCACTGGTGAGAAGGCGATAAGGTCGAGATGTGGCAAAGATGTGCTCTCGGCCAGGCTGCGATGAACGCGCCAGCGCCCAACTCACGCTGAACTCGAATACCATGGCTGTCGATGTCAGTCCTCTGCGTCCCGAACCGACACCGGGTTCTCTGCAACTGTGCCAGGCGCACCTTGATCGTCTCAAGCTTCCACAGGGCTGGACACTGATTCGCCGCGACGGTATTGGACGGGCACCCTTTGATGGTTCCGATATCCTTGCACTGGCCAATGAAATCCGCCGAGTCGGCGGAATTGAGGTCACGGACAACCACGCGGTTCAGGTCGAGCACTCCCTGTCCAGCCGTACCAACCTTGTGATGCTCACATCGCGCGCACACCTGCGTGTCGTCGCAGACGCGTCCGAGTATGCTATCGCCTCTGGGCAATAGAATGGGTATGTGCTCCAACCTGACATCTTTAAGGCAAACGATATTCGCGGAGTCATCGGCGCCCAGTGGGATGAAGCCGGTGCTTGGGCTCTCGGAGTTGCCTATTCCATGATCCAGAACCACCCCACAATTGTCGTGGGTCGGGATATGCGGGTTTCCAGTTCACAGATTCAGGATGCCTTTGTCAACGGTGTGACCTCTGCAGGTACGTCTGTGGTGGCCATCGGTCTGTCATCAACGGATGGGCTGTGGTTTGCTTCGGGACTGATGGACCTTCCTGCTGTGTTCATCACGGCAAGCCACAATCCTCGTACCTATAACGGGATTAAGTTCTGTGAAGCCAGCGCAAAACCGGTGACCCCGACTTTCCTGAAAGACCTAGCTGAGCTTGCCCAAAGAATCGATAGTGGTCATATTGCCCCGAGGATCGCACAGGTACCAGGAACCATTGACGAGGCCGATACCCTCGATTCCTATGTATCTTTCCTCATTGCTCAGCTTGATTTCAGCGGAATGCGCCGCCTCAAGGTCGTCGTGGATGCAGGAAATGGGATGGGCGGCTACACAGCGCCAGCGGTGTTCGCAAACCTTGACGTGGAACTCATCGGTCTCAACATGGATCTCGATGGGAGTTTCCCCAACCATCCTCCTGATCCGATGAACCCCAAGAACCTCGTACCGTGCAGCCAAGCTGTCCTTGAACATGGGGCAGATCTTGGACTCGTCTTCGACGGAGACGCGGATCGAGTGGTTGTTGTCGACGAACAAGGCGAAGCTATCTCACCCTCAGCAATTACTGCTCTCATCGGGGTTCGACAGCTTCAGATCGAACCAGGGGCGAGAATCGTGGTGAATGTCATCACGTCGTCAGCAGTGGGTGAGATCATCGAAGAACATGGAGGTACGGTGATTCCCTCGAAGGTGGGACACACCTACATGAAAGCACTCATGGGTGTTCACGATGCCATTTTTGGCGGTGAACACTCAGCGCACTACTATTTCCGTGATTTCTTCGGCGCAGACACCGGAATGCTGGCTGCACTTCACATTATCTCCACTCTGGGAAAGACCACTAAGCCTCTGTCGGGGTTGGTCCAGGAGTACACCCGGTATGTTGCATCGGGGGAGATTAACTCCGAGGTTCGTGACCAACAGGCGGTGATGTGGAAGGTTGCTGCGGCCATGGCAGATTCTGGTGAGATCGATTGGCTGGACGGGGTAAGGATTTCTGGTGATGGATGGTGGGTGTCATTGCGCGGTTCCAATACAGAACCACTTCTGAGGTTGAATGTGGAGGCACGCAGCGTCGCTCACATGGAGGAACTGCGCGATAGCGTACTGTGTCTTGTAAAGGAGGAATGATGACTCTGGATCTGGATTCGACTCTATTGGGAATTTTGGCATGTCCGGCTTGCCATGGAAACCTCAGCGTGGACTACGAGGCCGCCGAGCTTGTTTGCAACTCAGCGGCTTGTGGGTTGGCTTACCCCATTCGAGACAATATCCCGATCATGCTCATCGATGAGGCTCGCGATACACGTAACTCCGGGGTGGGTCTTACCTGAAATGTTCGACGATTCCCTGCTAGACGACCCGCTGGCTCTCAGTGTTCGGGGGGCCCCGATCACCAAGCTTGCGCTGACAGGGGCAAGGCTGCGATCCCAGGATTCCACCGAGATGGCGTCGATCGTCGTGCGGCTTGCGTCAGTAACTCCTCGAACAATCATCGTCGTCGGCTCAGAAGCCAGACTGATTCGGGCTGTCGTTGAACCCACGGGGCCAGTCCCAACCGTCGCCTGGACCTCACCGACTCTGCCGGCATGGACCGGTCCGCTGGATCTCGTCATCATCCTCGCTGGCTCCAATGATCGTTTCCTGCCCACCTGCCGAGAAGCACTGAAACGCGGATCACTGCTGTTCATGGTGGCCCCGGCTCACTCACCGATCATCGAAGAATGCCCGTCGGTACCCACACTGACAACCCAGGAAGATGATCGATTCGTCGGGGCACTGCTTGCCTTGAAGATTCTCGATCTTCTGAATGTGGGCCCTTCACTCAACGTCGATACCATCGCTAATGTCCTCGATGAGATCGCTGAGAAGTACGGGCCGCGCCACGGCCTTGAAGACAACTATGCGAAGAATCTTGCCTGTGCACTAGCAGACGCCGTACCACTGGTGGTGGGAAGGTCGGTGCTCGCAGCTCGGGCATCCAGGCGTGTGGCAGAGGCTCTGCGTGAAGCAACAGGCTTGCCCGCACTCGCCGCCGACGATGAGGCGTTGAGACCCCTGATTGAATCCTCTCATCCTCGGGATCTCTTTGCCGATCCCTTCGAGGATAGATCCCCCCACCTTGACTTCTGCCTGCTTATCCTTGACGATGGGAAGTCCGAGTTGGACGAGGACCTTGTCCGTATTGCCCAGGGGCACAGTGTTCGGGTGGAAAAAATCACCTATACCCATGACAACCCAGTGATCCGGTACGCTGGTCTGCTCCACCAAGGGCTGTTTGCGGCAGCGTACCTCGGTCTGGCGACGATCAAGGAATGATTGGTTCCGATGGAAAAGGAGAACAGATGAGACGAGTATTTGTCCTGAATGGAGTCAATCTTGGCCGTTTGGGGATTCGCGAACCAGAGATCTACGGTCACGTCAGCCATGCTCAGCTCGCTGAGCATCTCGTCGCCACAGGGCAAGGCCTTGGCTTAGATGTCGAAGTACGCCAAAGTGACGTGGAGGCAGAGATGATCTCCTGGCTTCATCAAGCCAGTGATGAGTCGATTCCGGTGGTGATTAATGCCGGAGCCTGGACCCATAGTTCGCATGCTATCGGTGATGCGGTCAGAGACGTACCATTCTTGCTTGAGGTCCACATCTCCAACATCTTCGCACGCGAGTCTTTCCGCCATGATTCCGTCATCTCAGCCTCGGCACAGGGGGTCATCGTCGGGATGGGGCTGGCTGGGTATGACTACGCACTGGCTCATATCGCAGCAATGCTGGGCTAGCCGAACCAATGGCTAGCCGCGAATGGACCCAAACAATGGGTGCGGCCCTTGTGGCCCGCCATCTGGGCTCAACCTGGTCTTTCGGACTGGACCATGCTCGTACTCGCTTGGGGTGCTGCCACTATTCATCCAAGAAAATCACCTGTTCACGATACCTTGTCGCCTATCTTGCCCCCGACGAAGTGGAGCAAGTCATTCTTCACGAGATTGCCCATGGATTGGTGGGTGCCCGTGCTGGGCATGGAAAGAAATGGGCTGAAAAGGCGGCCTCGCTGGGCTACACAGGTGGGCGAACAATTGCCGTACCGGAAGCCCGGCTTTCGGCCCGTTGGCGCGGAACATGCTCAGCAGGCCATGAGGTCTTTCGGCACCGGATCAGCTCGCGGCGTTCCTACTGCGGATTATGCGCGAAAGCCGGGGTGAGACACCCCATCACGTGGCAGGATCGGGGGTTGGGTCTCCTTGGCCCGTGAGAACTTTTTTGCGGGCCCAGATGGGAGCCACCATGATTCCCTTGCGCTGGGCATAGATCAATAGTCCTATTCCTAGCCCGCCTAGGAGAATGACAGGTACGATCGAGGCTTCAAGACCGAATCGCCCGCCTGTGAGGATCTCCGGACCTGTCCACTGGCTGACTAACCAGCTCTGTTGGTCGCCAGTCCCCGAGACGATGGAACCGAAAACTGCGCCTTGGGTGATATTCCAGGCGAAGTGGAGTCCGATGCACCACCACAACGAGCGGGTAATGGCATAGATGGCGGCGAAAAGGATCCCGGCCTCAATAGCGATGGCCATTGCGCCCCAGAGGGTAGCTTCGGGGTTAGCAATGTGCATCATTCCAAAGACTAGCCCTGACAGGATGGTTGCCCCCCAGGTCCCCAAACCTTCTTCGGATAGTCGGAACAACCCTCCGCGCATAGCTAACTCTTCAGCCACAGCGGCGACAACACCCATGGAAAGAATGTCCAACCATGGGTTGTAGTTGGGGTTGGTGCCAGTGACCCTGTAGACGCCGAGGAGTGCCAAGACACCGATACACAGAGAAACAAGAATGACACCTAGGGCCATACCCTTGAAAAGCCCCAGGAATCTTCTGGGCTCGATTTCAAGTGGCCACACCCTGGTCTCAGTGACCATCGTCACAACAAGAAAGGCCACCACCACAGCAAACAACTCAGCCAGGAGCGGAACAATGTAGTTACCGCGAAGATCGAAGCTCCCCACGATCGCTGCATGGACCGAAACGAAAACTATGACACCGCCAATCACCAGCAGAATGAAAGCTCCGCCTCGTAGCCATGCAGAATGCCGGGTCCGGAATGGATCGGGATAAGGTTTTTCAGGATGATCCTCGGTGAGAAGATCTGACGACCGAATAGTGGGTACAGATTCCCCGATCAGCGTGAATAGTGACACAGCTTCCTCCTTATTGCCCGACCTAGTTTACGCTAAGCCTGAAGTAGGCAATTCCAACCCCCCGGTCATCCTGCCGCCAGGCAGGACCCCCGGCAGCCGATGTAGGGTCTGAGGGTGGATCTTTACCCAAGTCCCTACGTTGGCTTCCGGGGGTCCTGCCTTTGGCAGGATGACGATGTGTGGTCTGCCTGTCGAAGCCCGAATCCACCGATCGCTGCCGCGAAGTCAGCATGGAGCGGTAGATTCAGGCTAAGGTTGACCCGTGAAGCGCAGGGCTATAGTAACGGCATTGTTGGTAGGGTTCCTCGCCGCAGGATGCTCAGCACCGGTGCTGATTGAGGATCCGCCCCAGCCAGAGATCACCCTTCCCAGTGAGGGCCGCTGCCTGGCAGATATGGGGTTCACGAACCCAGCCGCAGAGTTCATCTGGCTTCCGCCTGGACTATCCATCTCCTATCGGGCAGATCAACCCAACCTACTGACCATTGCAGGTCCAGCAGATCAGTCCAGCGTCATTGAGGATTACTTACACCAGACTCTGCCTGGCTTGGGATGGCAGATCACATCCCGCGGCGATGGGGGACTGCTGTTCGAGCGCGGCCAATGGCATGCCGGTTTTGCTGTGGGGGTTGATAATTGGGCTCTGACTGCGCGTAATGACTAGATTCGGGTCAGATGCTTCGCAGGAACTCGGGGTCGTCGTCAGGTGCTGTTGGCGGGGGAGAGTAGGTGTTCACCGGACGGCCAAATATCCACCAGCCGATCATCCCCAGCGCAGGGACTGCAAGGACGAGAACAAACCAGAGGGTCTTGGGGATGACGCGTACTCGCTCCGAGTTGGACTGCACCACATGCACAGCGGTGAAGATCGTAGCAACGATCAGAAGCAGAAGCGGCAGAAAACGTCCCATACCACCAGTCTACGGGATAACTGAACTGCAAGTTTGGCTCCCAGGGTATCTGCCCGGCCATAATTGACTCGTGAGTTCATCCGTACGCCTGGTCAGTCTTAGTGAGATGACCCGAGACCTCGAGCAAATGCTCCAAGGGTCCCCGGCGGTGCTCGTTCTGGCTGATCCAGCACGCCCAGCACCCGACCTGAGCGCGCTGCGCCAAGACTTCACAGGAGTTGTCGTAGCAACCTCAGGGTCCACAGGAACACCAAAATGGGTGATGCTCTCACGCCAAGCTCTCATCGCCGCCGCCGAAGCCTCGCAGGAAAGACTCGGGGGTCCAGGCCAATGGGTGAACCCGCTGTCGCCATGGTGCGTAGCTGGAATGATGACCCGAGTACGGGCGATTCTCGCTGGCAAGCCCCACTTCGATGTGCTTCCTCACTTGGACGATCTGGCTCACACCGATCAACCTGGATTCATCTCCGTTGTTCCACCCCAGCTTCATCATGGGTTGCTGGACCCCGATATTTCGCGGAAGTTGGGTGCCTTCACAGCCGTACTCGTCGGCGGTTCCCCCTTGGGCAAGCTCTTGCGCTCCCAGGCAGAGGATGCTGGAATCAGCGTCGTGAGCACCTATGGGATGAGTGAAACCTGTGGGGGAGTGGTCTATGACGGCCTTCCGCTGAGCGGGGTTGAGGTGAGGCTCGACAAAGAAAGGGTTGTCCTGGACACACCAACAGTTTTTGACGGCTACCTGGGTGATCCGAAACTGACTGCGGATCTCCTTGATCAGTCGCGGTTCATGACCTCAGATCGCGGGCGTTTCGTGGAGGGACGCCTAGAAATCCTTGGGCGTATCGACGATGTGATCCTCTCAGGAGGACAAAATGTGGACCTCGGGGAAGTCCAACGCCGACTCGATGAGTTTTTTGCCCAACAAACAGCGTGTTTCGTGGTTGACGATCAGGTGTGGGGAACCACCATCCTCGTAGCCTCCACAGGACCGGGATTGCCGGAGATCCGTGACAAGCTTTCACCTTACCTCACATCTGCTGCTCGCCCTCGTGGAGTCCTGGAGGTCAGTACCCTTCCTAGGACCAGCTCTGGCAAGATTGACCGTATAGCTCTAGTCGAGGAATGGAGAGGCAGTGGCCAGCGTACGTGAGTGGCTGGAGGGAGCCCGGATCAGGACCCTGTCAGCTTCGACTGCACCAGTTTTCGCTGGGACAGCTACGGCATGGTTCGCCGGACCGATAACCGATCCACCGTTCGTACCAGGTCAAAGAAGTACAGCGCTGCTGCTGCTTGTCCTCTGCCTGATTGTGGGTCTGGGTTTCCAAATCGGGAGTAACTTCGCCAATGACTACTCCGATGGAATGAGGGGCACAGATGACCACCGCATCGGCCCCCAACGCCTTGTTGGATCTGGGGCTGTGGCACCAAGACTCGTCAAGCGAGCAGCCTTTGTGTCCTTCGCGGTTGCCTGTCTTGCCGGACTGCTGGTGGTGGGGATGGCCATCAGTGCAGCGTCAAATTCCTGGGAAGAAGTCCTGGCCAACCCCAGTGAGCTCCAAACCATTGTCTTCTTAGTCCTGATTGGCCTTGCCTGCCTTCTGGCTGCCTGGTTCTACACCGGTGGACGAAAACCCTATGGTTACGCTGGGCTAGGTGAGGTGTTCGTCTTCATCTTCTTTGGTCTGGTTGCCACCGCCGGGTCTTCATTCGTACAGTCAGGTTTAGTCTGTGTGGCCATCGATGACTTTGTCTGCGAAATCCACAGGGACTTTCCCTGGGCGGCAAGTCTGATCATCGGGGCAGTCATGGGTGCTCTAGCTACAGCCATCCTTGTTGCGAACAATCTGCGTGATCTAGCCTCGGATGCCCAAGCAGGCAAGTACACTCTGCCGGTGCGTCTCGGCGATACCCGCACCCGCTGGTTTTATGTCATCCTCATCGCAGCCTCGATCCTGGGGTTCGTCGCCGTGGCATGGCTCACATCATGGTTTACTCTGTTGTCGCTTCTGGGCCTAGTGCTGATTATTCGCCCAGCCATTCGAGTCATCCAGGGTGCAACAGGGCGGGAACTGATCAGTGTTCTTAAGTGGACTGGTTTGGCCGAGCTCGCCTGCGCAATTCTGCTCGGCGTGGGGCTGTGGATTGGTTGGCTCTATGGCTGAGGTCTTTTCCATCCCCATGGCGATTGGCTTCCGTGGGCTCACCCAACGCACCGGGATGCTGATTCGCGGCGAGGCTGGATGGGGGGAGTGGAGCCCATTTCCGGAGTACGGTGACGCTGAGGCATCGGTGTGGCTCAAGGCTGCCCTCGAGGCAGCTAACCAGGGGTTTCCTCCGCCGGTGCGTTCATCTATCGAAGTCAATGTGACAATTCCAGCCTGTGATCCAGAGACTGCGCACCGCCTGGCACGGGAGTCTGACTGCCGTACGGCGAAAGTCAAGGTAGCCCAAACGGGGCACACCCTGGCCGAGGATCTGGCTCGTGTCGAAGCTGTTCGTGATGCTATGGGAGCCGATGCGAAGCTCCGGGTGGATGCCAACGGTGCCTGGAGTGTGGATGAAGCAGTCCAGGCTCTATCTCAGCTCGATCGTTTTGATCTGGAGTATGCCGAGCAGCCCTGCAGAACTGTCGAGGAACTAGCTGTTCTTCGCCGCAAGACATCCATCAGAATCGCAGCAGATGAGTCCATCCGCCGGGCTGCGGATCCCTTGAGAGTCAAAGAGCTTGCTGCCGCTGATGTTGTTGTCCTCAAAGTCGCTCCTCTAGGTGGGGTACGCGCATGTTTGAATTTAGCTGAAGACCTGGGGATGGATGTCGTGGTGTCTTCTGCTGTAGAAACCTCCGTGGGTCTTCGGGCCGGAATCGCCTTGGCTGCAGCCTTGCCCGAGCTCACCTATGCCTGCGGCCTGAATACAGCAGGGCTTCTCGGCGGTGATTGTGCCCGCGACTCACTGACAGCGATCGATGGGCGCATTCCCGTACGCGATGTTCATGTGGAGCCTTCCCTGCTCGACAGGTACCGCGCTGAGCAGGACACGCGTTCGATCTGGGAAACTCGCTTGTTGCGCTGCCAATCCTATCTCGGCGCCAGATCTTTAGATGAGTGACTGATATGGTCAGACAAGGAGATAGTCATGGATGACCTGCGCACAGCGCCCTCTGTCTTAGCCGGAGCAATCCTCATCGACGAATTAGCGGCGATGGGTGTCACCGATATTGTGTGCTGTCCGGGATCCCGCAGTGCACCCCTGGCCTATGCTGCCGCAGCAGCTCACACAGCAGGGCGGGTCCGTCTCCATATGCGCCTTGATGA
>WQYJ01000019.1 GCA_009781325.1 Propionibacteriaceae bacterium
CACCGGGGCGAAGTCCGTCATCTGGATACTCCCCAGCAGTCAACGCCACTCCGATCGCAGCTTGTCCTGGCCCAGGTCCCACGCGATCTCCGATCGCCCCATCGACCAGGAAGGTACCCGGCACCAAATCGAAGGTCGCGTACATCCCCACAACCTGATTGATCCGCGAGGCAGGGATAGGAGTCAGCAGAGGATCAAACCCGACATATACGCTGACAAGGTCACTGCGCTGAATCTGCTCACCGCGTGCCACCGGGGAAACAATGGCGACGACTTCTTGGGTATCACTGAGCTGGGAGTAGAGTCCAACACTCACCAGCGCCCCAACAATCACCAGGACAACTCCAGCAATAACCATGATCGGGCTGCGCCGCAACTGCGGACCCGAGTGTGGCGGACGAAGACTCATCATTGTTCCTTTCCCTCAGTGCCCTTGGAGGATCGAGGATGACGCGGCAGCCTGGATCGGCAGTTGGTTGATCCCAAGAGCAGTTAGCAACTTGGTTTGATAAGTGCCGCTGACCTCGACGATTACAGAATCACCGGTCAGGGCGACCGTACCTGTGAGCCCATGATCGTCAAGACACCGTGAAGCCGCTGTTGTTGCCGCTAAGGCTGAGTTGGCGGTCATCCCAATCTGCCCAGCCCCCACCCGGGCACAGTGCCACGCCTGATCCCGAAGCTCCTGCTCAGCGGTCACCTGGCCTGAGAAGTCCACCCCAATCCC
Source organism: Propionibacteriaceae bacterium (assembly GCA_009781325.1). Taxonomy (GTDB): domain Bacteria; phylum Actinomycetota; class Actinomycetes; order Propionibacteriales; family Propionibacteriaceae; genus WQYJ01. Next base: position 728 of record WQYJ01000019.1, read on the forward strand.
CACACAAATCAGGGCAGCGAAGCTGATAAGCGGAACCATCGTCACAATCCGCCCAGCCTCCCGCTCCTCAAGGGGGGCAAACCACCAACGAAAAATTCTCATATCACAAGCCTTGCAAGTTGTGAACCCCCTGTGTGAGTTATCCACAGGTTTTTTTCGCCAAGGCGCAAAAATGTCGCCATCCTCTGCCCTGCGGTGGGTTTTGGGCCTTTTTGGTGACAAAACCCACCGCAGGGCAGAGGTGCCGACAAAACCCACCGCAGGGCAGAGGTGCCGACAAAACCCACCGCAGGGCAGAGGTGCCGACAAAACCCACCACAGGGCAGAGGATGCCGACAAAACCCACCACAAGTGACAAAGGGGACGTGCCACCCCCGGTCATCCTGCCGAAGGCAGGACCCCCGGCAGCCAACGTAGGGTCGTGAGAAAGGTTTTCTCGCCCAAGTCCATACTCTGGCTGCCGGGGGTCCTGCCTTCGGCAGGATGACCCGGGGTGGGCTCAGTGCTGGCGATGGCGGCCACAGGTGTAGACTTTGGGTTCGCTATCCGGTTTCTTCGCAGAGTCAGCGAGCCAGGCTATGTTTAACTTCTTAGGTCGTTCGGTCTCACGCCACCCTATTCGCGTTATTGTTGCTTGGTTGATTCTGGTTGTCCTTGCTTGTGCGGGAACCTTCTACGGATTTGGTCAGGGGGACCTCTTCTCCCGTCTCTACAACCCTGTTTCGCTGCTTCCCGGTTCTGAGTCTGATGAGGTCAACTCTTTGGCTTCCTCGAACACTGAGGGTACGTCCATGACCGTGGTCATCAACGGCCTCGACATGGAAGCCGACGGTGCTGCCATTGCCATGTTCATGGCTGCCCATCGCCAAACAATCGCCGATCTCACCGGAGTCGCCACCGCCTTCGACCCCTTCCAACTCCCCGACCTCTCCATGCCCCAAGCCCAAGCCATGTTCTCCGATAAGAAGGATGGCTTCATTATCTCCATCGTTCTCGACAAGGACCTTGATAGCGACGACGAAATAGCCGCCGAAGCAGACGTACGCCAAGGCATCACAGACTTCGAAGAGACCATGCGCAAGGACTTCCCCGATGCGGCTACCTTCGTACTGTCCACCCAAGGACTCAGCCAGTCCATCATGGATCAAGCCAAAGACGATCTCGTACGCGGGGAAGCCGTCGGTCTGCCGGTTGCACTGCTGCTGCTCATCATTGTCTTCGGCGGCTTCGTCGCCGCCGGTCTGCCCATCGCAGGAGCCCTCGTGGCCATCGGCATCGGCATGGGCTCTCTGTGGGCAATGACCTTCGCCACCGATGTCGAAACCTTCACGCTAAATATCGCGTCGATCATCGGTTTGGCGCTGTCTGTCGATTACGGTCTTCTCATCGTCTCTCGCTATCGCGAAGAACTCACACGCGCCCTGAACCACGGCGGCTACACCACGGACGGCAAACACACACCCACTAAAGAAGCGGCCAAACCCATCGTCCGCGCTGCCATGGAAGAGACTCTGCGTACTGCCGGGCGTACGGTCTTCTTCTCGGCTGTGACCATCGCCTGTGCGATGGCTGCCCTGCTGATCATGGAAGCACCCATGCTGCGGATCATCGCTGCCTCCGCAATGATCGTCACCCTGCTGGCTGTGCTCACTGCGATGACCCTGGTCCCGGCGATCATCGTACTGCTGCGGCGGGTCTTGATCCGCCCCAGCGTCATCACCCGCATCCCGATCCTGCGTTCCATGGTACGAGCGGTGGGCGATTCCTCGTCGGATCGTGGGTTTTTCTCGAGGCTCGCCCATGGGGTCCACAAGCGCCCCTGGCTTATCATGGCGGTCGTTGCTCTGATCTTGGTTGCCATGGCCTCTCCGCTGCGTGACCTGCAGATGCGTACGACCTTCTCCGACTTCTTCACCGAGGGACGCCCTGAGGTTCAGGCGTACTTTATCATTCAGGCCGACTACCCAGCCCTCGTGCAGCCATCGCTGATTATCGTTGCTGACAAGCAGCCCGAGGACACGATGAAACTGGTTGCACATCTTCAGGACCTCGACGATGTGAGCTTCGTCTCACCGCCCGCCGCCCTCGCCAGCGACGATCACCGCAGCGTGATTACGGTACGGATCGACGTTGAGAATCAAGTGGGCCAGGAGATGACACAGATGGTCAAAGACCTGCGGGCCTATGACGCTGGGTATCCGATCCTCGTCGGCGGACCAGCAGCGATCCAACTGGACTTCCTGAACTCGATCTATGATCGCGCAGGTGGAGCGCTGGCGATCATGGGCGGAGCGGTCTTCCTGCTGATGTTCCTGATGACCGGGTCACTGATCATTCCACTCAAAGCCATCATCGTGAACTCCCTGTCCCTGCTGGCATCCTTGGGTGTGGCAACCCTGATCTTCATGAACGGCTGGATCGGCATGCCGAAGGTCATGGGTATGGAAACCTTCATCCTTGTCTGCGCGGTGTGCTTCGGCTTTGGCTTGGCGATGGATTACGAGGTCTTCCTCATCGCACGCATCAAAGAGTTCTGGGATTCCGGTGTCTCCAATGACCAAGCTGTCGAACGCGGCCTCCAACGCTCAGGCCGTATCATCACCTCCGCCGCAGCCATCATCGTCGCGGTCTTCATCGGCTTCACCTTCGGAGAGATGCTCGCCATCAAAGAGATCGGTGTCGTCCTGGCGATCACGGTCATCACCGACGCCACACTCGTACGAATGCTGCTCGTCCCGGCAACAATGACGATTCTCGGCAAGTGGAACTGGTGGGCACCCAAGCCGCTGAAGTGGGTCTACAGTCGGCTCAAGATCGTACACTAGTGGGTGGGTACGAAGCGGTGCGTCAGCGCTGAGCGGAGAACCCGGCCTACCACCGAAGGAAACGAAATGAACCCCGCCAACACAAACCAGATTGCGTCCTTCATCTGGGGTATCGCTGACGATGTTCTGCGAGACCTCTATGTACGCGGGAAGTACCGTGACGTGATTTTGCCCTTCATCGTTCTGCGCCGACTCGACTCCGTGCTGGAGCCAACCAAGCAGGACGTATTGAAGATGAATGACCTGCTGGATAGTGCGGGAATCGTGGAAAAGGATGCTGCGCTTCGCAAAGAAGCGGGTCAAGGGTTCTGGAACACCTCACCATTTACACTGCGAAGCCTGAGGGCGATTGGTTCCCAAGCCAAGCTCAAACAGGACTTCCTCGCCTACCTCGATGGGTTCTCTCCCAATGTTCAGAGGATCATCGACAACTTCGAGTTGCGCAACCAAGTAGCAAAGCTCTCCTCAGCCGATGTCCTCGGGGCACTGATCGAGAAGTTCCTTGACCCGAAACTGGACCTGTCGCCAGCAGGTCTCGACAACCACGCGATGGGAACAGTTTTCGAGGAGCTAGTACGCAGGTTCAACGAGGCGAACAACGAAGAAGCTGGTGAGCACTGGACCCCACGGGATGCGGTCAAACTCATGGCTCGGCTCGTCTTCGATCCGATTGCTGACCGGATACCGAACGGACTCTACACGGTTTACGACGGAGCTATGGTACGGGCGGAATGCTGACCGTCGCTGAGGAAACTCTCGCGGACCTGGCCAAAGCTCGTGGAAAGACCATCAGCACAGCCCTCTTCGGGCAGGAAATCAACTCCGAGACCTATGCCATCGCCATGGCAGACCTGCTGCTGAAAGGGGAGGGTGACAACGCTGATCGCCTCATCGGCGGTCCAGAGTATTCCACACTGTCCAACGATTCTTTCGCGGGGCAAGCCTTCAACTTCCTGCTCTCCAACCCACCCTATGGAAAATCCTGGAAGACCGATCAGGACAAAATGGGAGGCAGAAAAGGAATCCTCGACCCACGCTTCTTGGTTGATCACGCTGGTGACCACGAGTATTCCTTGGTCACACGGTCCTCAGACGGACAGATGCTGTTCCTAGCCAACATGGTCGCGAAGATGAAGCATGACACCGAACTAGGTTCTCGCATCGCCGAGGTTCACAACGGCTCTTCGCTATTCACCGGGGATGCCGGGCAAGGAGAATCCAACGTACGCCGCTACATCATCGAGAATGATTGGCTAGAGGCAATCATCGCACTGCCGCTCAACATGTTCTACAACACGGGAATCGCGACATACATATGGGTCTTAACCAACCGCAAGGAAGAACGCCGCAAGGGCAAGGTTCAACTGATCGACGCGACGAGTTGGTACACCCCCTTACGCAGAAACCTGGGGGCAAAGAATCGGGAACTAAGCCCAGCCGACATCCAGAAGGTGATGGAGGCCCACGCAGCCTTCGAAGATGCCGACCCCGAAACCTCTCGTGTACTCAACAATGAAGACTTCGGCTACTGGAAAGTCACCGTCAAACTCCCCGACGGCTCCAAAGACACCGAACAAATTCCCCTCACAGAACCAGGCGGCATCGACGCCTTCATCGAACGAGAAGTCCTCCCCTACGCCCCCGGAGCCACAGTAGACCCCAAAGCAACAAAGATCGGGTACGAGATCAGTTTCACCAAGATTTTCTACAAGCCTGCACAACTGAGGACATTGGAGGAAATCAGAGCTGATATCCGAGCCTTGGAAGCCGAGTCTGAAAACCTCATTGCTGAGATTCTGGGAGATGGGTGATGTTTACTTTTCCGCAGAGGGCTCAAGCATTCAGCCCTGGTAGCAACGACCTAAGAGTTCCGACCTCTTGGCCATCTCATCGACTAAAAACGCTAGTCAGGAATGTGGTTGAACCCGATACTGATACCGGCAGCCGAACATACTTAGCGCTGGAGCAGGTCCCATCTTGGTCAGCGATCCCGAGATGGGCAATATCGATTGCAGATGGCAATCGGTTCACTCCAGATGATGTTCTGTTCGGAAAATTGAGACCCTACCTTGCCAAGGTCGTAAAAGCTGATCGATCGGGCGTATGTGTCGGAGAGTTTTGGGTCCTTCGAAGCATCGGAGACCTGACCCCGCCATTCACCGCAGTGTTACTGCGCTCGAAACCGATGATCGACTTGATAACATCGACAACCTATGGCGCCAAGATGCCACGAGCTTCGTGGGGAGTAGTCGGTTGTCTGCGCGTGCCAGTTCCTCCACAAGACGAGCAGCGAGCCATCGTCAAATACCTCAACCACGCCCACGCCCGGATCAACGCCACCATCACCAAGAAGCGTAAGCTCATCGCTCTTCTAGAGGAGCAGAAACAGGCCCTCATCAACCAAGCCGTCACTCGTGGCCTTGATCCCAATGTTGAAATGAAGGACTCAGGTGTTCCTTGGCTCGGAGAGATTCCAAGTCACTGGGAAGTTCTTCGCGTCAAGACGCTATTCGAGGATGTTGATCACCGCTCAGAAGATGGCGGTGAGGAACTTCTGTCAGTGTCACATATCACAGGTGTGACTCCACGAAGTGAGAAGAATGTCACGATGTTTAAGGCCGAAACGAATGTAGGACACAAAGTTTGCCGCCCGGGAGATCTAGTGTTCAACACGATGTGGGTGTGGATGGGAGCGCTTGGGGTCTCACATCACGATGGAATCGTGAGCCCGGCCTACAACGTGTATCGCCCCGTTAGAGCAGACGTGGATGCAGACTACTACAGTTCTTTGTTCAGGACGCCCAGTTATGTTGGAGCATTTGCGAGTTTGTCCACAGGCATCACGAAGTCCAGACTTCGGTTCTATCCAGATGACCTAGCTGCAATGCCAACAATCCTTCCACCCATGAATGAGCAGAAAGCCATAGTTTCCCACATAAACACCAGGACAGCATCGATTCAGAGAGCAATCACATACACCCAGCGAGAAATAGACCTACTAACCGAGTTCCGAACCCGTCTCACCTCAGATGTAGTCACAGGCCAAGTCGATGTTCGCTCTGTCGCATCTACCCTCCCCGACCTCCCCGACTCAGATTTGTCCGACCTTGATGAAAGCATGGAAGAGCCCGAGGAAGTCGACGTGGATGCGGACATCGCTGATGATGAGTGAGCCCATGTGACTCGCCAGGATCTGACAGACTGTCTGCTACGTAATGAGCATAACCTCATGGCAACAACACCGAGCAGAGCGGGTGCATCATGACACGACAACCGAACTATGCTGTTCCAACCGGAGAGTTCATCTGGGAGTGGATAGATGACAACGACGTGCCTGCTGCCGAGCTAGCAACCCGACTCGGTGTCACGCATGAGTACATCCTCGAACTACTCAGTGGGAAAGCGGCCCTTACGGCAAACCTTGCAATGGCACTCGAATCGGTGACTGGGATTCCCGCCGACCACTGGAATCGACTAGAAGCCCTTTACCAGGCTGATCTGATCAGGTTGGCTAAGTTAGGTTGAGCCTACTAACCAGGTTTCCGCCAGCTTTCCTCGACAGAGAGGGCCTTGCTGGTGAGCTCCTCTCCTGACAGGGTTTCCCTGCGATGGACCGCTAACTATTGACTACCCCTATCCATCGCCTGGCGACAAAAATGTCGTACCTCGATGAAACCATGGACCTAGAAGATGAAGGTATCATCGCAGGTATTGAGGAAGAACTATTCGGTGAGGTTGCTTGGGTCAGCTTCATTGATTGTCTAAGCTGATTACCAGAAGAAAAGGATGAGGCCATGACCCGGTTGCGCGTGTTGGTCCCCACTGGCATTGTCAGGTGGGCTGTGACGCGCTCTGGGAAAGATTGGGATTCCATGGCTAACACTCATAAGTGGTTGCAGGACAAGAGTCTCGATGGAACCGTTAATCCAACCCTGCCGCAGCTAACGAAGTTTTCGGAAGAAACCTACACTCCATTTGGTTACTTTTTTCTTGATGAAGCACCTGAGGAACCAGTGCCGATTCCTGATTTTCGTACCTTAGCTGGCACCGAAAACGAGCGCCCCTCAGGCAACTTGCTCACCACCATCTACCACTGTCAGACCTGTCAGGATTGGTACCGCGATTATCGTTTGAGAATGGGTGAAGAGCCGCTCGAGTTTGTTGGAGCAGGAGCAGGTCAGTCTGTTCATGATGTGGCGAAGCTGATACGGAATACGCTTGGGCTGGATCTAAACGATCGTTCTGGTATGGGCCGAGGTGTTGACTTCCAAAGACAAGTTCTTGACAGAATTGAAGACTTGGGAGTGCTCGTCCAAGTCAATGGAGTTGTTGGAAATAACACTCATCGAAAACTGAGTGTTGATGAGTTTCGGGGTTTCGCATTATCCGACGACATTGCCCCGCTGATCTTCATTAATGGGCAGGATTCCAAAGCTGCCCAACTCTTCACCGCTATCCATGAACTAGCACACATATACGTAGGAGAAACTGCGCTTTCTGACGCTCCACTTGACAGGCTTCCCAACAACCAAGAGCTCTGGTGCAACCAAGTGGCTGCCGAAGTCCTAGTCCCTCATGCTGCCCTAGAGCAACGTTTTACCGGAGATCTGAGCATTTCTGCGATTGATAGCCTTTCCACACTTTTCCGAATCAGCTCGTTGGTAGTCCTTAACCAACTGTTCAACTGTGATCTGGTGTCATGGAGTGAATACAAACCTCGCTACGACGAGGAAGTGGTGCGAGTTCAGGAATGGGTGGACAACAACGCAAAAAGAACCCAGAAAGGTGGGCACTTTTACCACACACAAGGCCGCCGATTCGGTATCGATTTCCGCCGAGCGGTTGTTTCCGACACCCTCGCTGGACAAACACAATTCACTGATGCTGCAAGATTGCTAGGGACGAAGAACGTAGCCACGGTGATGTCAACCGCAGCAGAGCTGGGGATAACCTAATGTTCATTCTTGATTCAGATGTCTTCCTGGCCGCAAAGAACGTCCATTATCCGCAGGACACAATGCCAGGCTACTGGGAGTGGATTGTTCGGAGTTGGCATGCAGGACTGGTGGCTAGCATCGTTCCAGTCATGAAGGAAATAGTTGTAGATGGTGAACTGTCTGGATGGGTGAAACAGAATGCCGGATTATTCACTCACATTGATGCAGCTACGCTTCAGGCTCAGAGAGGTGTGTCGAAATGGGCCATGACCCGGGTTCACGAGGGTGTCAAGTCCGACAAAGTTGATGAGTTTCTAGACGGAGCCGATTCTCTACTAGTGGCTTTCTGTCTAGCACACGGACATCAGTTGGTGACCTATGAACAATCTGCGCCTGAGGCAAAGAATGGAATCAAGCTTCCAGATGCCTGTGCAAACTTTGGCGTCGAGTATAAAAGACCTCATCAGGTTTTTCGCGATAGCCTAGCTATGTTGGTTCTGAGTCCCCAGTTACGGGACAAAGAGAAGAGAGAGTCAAGCGATCAATCAGATAATGATAAGGATCTTGAATGAGCAGAATTTGCGTGACTGTTGCGTGATAGAAATGGCTCATTTTTGGTTCAAAAGGTTTGAAATTGACTCATTTCAAGCAAAAATAGCTCCAAGATTTGCGTGATGGTTGCTTGACAGAAAGGTGCAGTTGAGATGCCGCGACACTTAGACGAAGAGTCGTTGGAGGCTCTGATCGTTGAGCAGATGACTGCCGATGGGGTGGGGTGGAACCAGGGTGATCCTCAGGACTTTGACCCATCGTACTGCCTCAGCCTTCCGGAGTTGGCTCGTTTCTTGAAGATGACTCAGCCTGTGGTGGCTACCAGTGTGGGGATTGCTAGGGATGGGTCCTGGCCTAGCAGCGAGGCTCGGACGAAGTTCTTGCATCGTCTCGAAGGCGAGATTACGAAGAACGGTGTTGTTCACGTGCTGCGCAAGGGATTCGGACATCAGGCTCTTTCTCAGATTGACTTCTACTATCCGATCCCGACTCAAGGCAATGTCCGGGCGGCTGAACAGCATCAGGCCAATCAGTTCACGATCACCCAGCAGGTTCATTTCTCACCGGTGAACAGGGCTCTGTCGATTGACCTTGTGGCTTTCATCAACGGTATTCCGGTGGTGACCTTTGAGCTAAAAAACTGGATCACCAAGCAGACTGTTGAAGATGCAGTTCAGCAATACAAGACCGACCGCAGCCCCAAAGAACTGCTCTTCCAGATGGGCCGGTGTATTGCTCACTTTGCAGTCGATGACAAGCAGGTGAAGTTCTGTACGACACTAGCCGGGCAGCAGTCATGGTTCCTGCCCTTTGACCAGGGATACAACGACGGTGCCGGAAACCCTGTGAATCCAGATGGAGTGATGACGGACTACCTGTGGAAACAGATTCTTGCTCCGCAGTCACTAAGCGACATCATCGAGAACTACGCTCAAATCCTGACCGAGAAGGATCTGAGGACCGGAAAGAAGTCCTCAAAAGCGATCTTCCCGCGCTACCACCAACTTGATGTCGTACGGAAGCTGCTGGCAGACATCTCAAGCAACGGAGTTGGGCGTCGCTACTTGATTCAGCACTCAGCCGGGTCTGGCAAGTCGAACTCTATTGCCTGGCTTGCACGCCAATTGACCGAAGTGAAGTACGCCGGTGAGTTGGCTGTTGATTCTGTGCTTGTGGTGACTGACCGCGTCGTACTCGACAACCAAATCTCAGCGACGATTAAGGGCTTCACCCAAGTGGGTTCCACGGTAGCGCACGCTGGCCACTCCTCCGAGCTGCGAGAAGCGATTGAGGCGGGCAAGCGGATCATCATCACCACTGTTCAAAAGTTTCCCTACATCGTCGACAGTATCGGAAACGAACATCGCGACCGTAAGTTCGCTGTCATCATTGACGAGGCTCATTCCTCGCAGTCTGGGAAAGCTGCAGCTGCCTTGGCTGGAGCACTGTCAACTGCTGGGGCACAGGACGATCAGGAAGACCCTGAGGACATCATCGCCCGCTTGGCAGAACAACGGAAGCTGCCGCCTAATGCCGCCTACTTCGCGTTCACAGCGACACCGAAGAACAAGACCCTAGAGCTGTTCGGTCAATCGGTTCCTGGGCTTGAGGCGAAGAAGCCCTTCCATGCGTACTCCATGAAGCAGGCTATCGAGGAGGGCTTCATTCTCGATGTGCTAGCCCACTTTGTGTACGTCGATAGCTACTACAAGCTGATGAAGACCATCGACGAAGATCCGCAATTCGACGCGAAGAAGGCAGCTTCCAAGCTGCGGCGCTATGTTGAAGGACATGAGACCGCTGTGCGGCGCAAGGCTGAAATCATGGTTGACCACTTCCATGAACAGGTCATCGCAAAGAAAAAGATCGGCGGTCAGGCGCGAGCCATGGTGGTGACTGATTCCATCGCCCGAGCCATCGACTACTACACCGTGATTCGTGACTATCTTGTCGAGCGCGGATCGCCCTACAAGGCCATCGTCGCCTTCTCTGACTTTGATCGTGATGGGGTGACGGTCACGGAAGCTCAATACAACGGTTTCCCCGGAAAAGACATCCCCGAGCGCATCCGCGAAGACCCGTACCGCTTCTTGATTGCCGCAGACAAATACCAGACTGGGTATGACGAACCGCTGCTCCACACGATGTATGTGGATAAGCATCTCTCGGGTGTCAAGGCTGTTCAGACTCTGTCGCGGTTGAATCGCGCTATGCAGGGCAAGAGGGATGTGATGGTGTTGGACTTCGCCAACAAGCCTGAAGACATTGAGGCCTCTTTCGCACCTTACTACCGTACGACTGTTCTCTCGGGTGATACTGACCCCGATAAGCTCCACACCTTGCAGGCGGATCTGGCTGGGTTTGGTGTTTACACTCCCGAGATGGTTGAACACTTTGTGGGGCTCCTGCTCTCGGGTGCTAACCGTGATCAGCTTGATCCGATCTTGGACAGGTCCGTGGCGGAGTACACCGACTCAGAGATGAGCGAGGACGAACAGGTTGAGTTCAAGTCCAAGGCCAAGTCCTTCGTACGTACCTATAGCTTCCTGTCGCTCGTACTTCCATTCACCAACACAGGGTGGGAGAAACTGTCGATGTTCTTGGGCTTCCTGATTCCGAAGCTGCCTGCTCCTCGGGAGGATGATTTCTCAGCTGGAATTCTTGATGCCATCGACATGGAGTCTTACCGCATTGAGAAGAGAGAAGAGATCCGAATTGGGTTAGCTGATGAAGACGGTCAGATTGAACCGGTTCCAATTGGCTCCGGCGGCGGCAAGTTGGAGCCTGATATGACTCCCCTGTCCGTGATCATCACTGAGTTCAATAACCTCTGGGGTGATATTCCTTGGGAGGACCCGGACAGAGTCCTCAAGCGTATTACTGAGGAGATTCCGAAGAAAGTGCTGCTTGATAAACACTATGTCAACGCAATGGCAAACAATGACGAAACAAACGCTCGTATAGCTTTGACAGCCGCTCTTAGCACAGTGATGGTCGATATGCTCGCCGACGAGACCCAATTGTTCAAATACTTCGCCGACAATCAGGAGTTCAAGCACTGGTTGACGGGGGTCGTCTTCCGCAGCACATACGACAAGAAGTCAGCCTAGCCTCCTAATTCCACATGAGCTCCCGCTTACAGCGATAGGCGGCAAGGGTTCAAGCTTCAGCCCTTGGCAGTCTCAGGGGATACTGACTTGTCATCAGCCACAGGTGCGCGCAACTCATCGGGGACCTTGAAGCCGCGGGAGTCGGTCATCCCCTTCTCGCGCTGGAAGCGGTTGATCCACTCGCGCTCGATCGGGCCGGTGTAGACCTGACGCGGACGGTAGATCTTCTGACTCGGGTTGTCGTAGATTTCCTTCCAGTTGGCGATCCAACCAGGCACGCGCCCCATCGCGAACAAAACCGTGAACATCTCCACTGGGATACCCAACGCAGTCAGGATGATCCCGGAATAGAAGTCCACATTCGGATAGAGCTTGCGCTCAACGAAGTAATCATCGGCCAGAGCAGCCGCTTCAAGTTCGCGGGCGATATCGAGGCGCCGGTCGTTGATCTTCAGTGAGTTCAGCAGAGTATCGCAGGCACCCTTAAGCAACTGGGCCCGAGGATCAAAATTACGATAAACCCGATGCCCGAAGCCCATCAACCGGATTCCCTCCGAGCGATCCTTGACCTTCGCCAGGTAGTCCTTCGGCGAAATCCCAGTCGCCTTCATATAGGTCAGCATCTCCATAACAGCCTGATTCGCGCCGCCGTGAAGACGGCCCCACAGCGCACACACCCCGGCAGCCGCCGACGCATAGAGATTCGCCTGACCCGAGGCGACCATACGTACGGTTGAGGTCGAGCAGTTCTGCTCATGGTCAGCATGGAGCAGGAAGAACAGATTCAAAGCAGCCGTCGCCTCAGCAGAGGGCACGTACTCGCGATGCGGCTTGGAGAACATCATGTGCAGGAAATTCTCGACATACCGCAGGTCATAACGAGGATACATAATCGGCTCACCGATCGACGACTTGTACGCCGCCGCCGCGATAGTACGTACCTTCGACAGCAAAGCCGCGCTCACACGCTCAAACTCCTCCTCGTCGTCAATGATCAGCCCAGGCAGATCATAGGTCTGCAAGGCGTTGATCATCGCCGACAGAATCGACATCGGGTGAGCATGGACCGGGAATCCCGCAAAGTGACGTCGGAAATCCTCAGGAAGTGCGGAGTTTTCAGTCAGCAGATCGGAGAAGTGAGTACGCTGCTCAGGCAGTGGCAACTCCCCCCAGATCAGAAGCTGCGCAGTTTCAACGAAGGAACAGTGCTTGGCCAGATCCTCGACACGATACCCGCGATAACGCAGAATCCCCTTCTCCCCATCGATGAAGGTGATCGCCGACTTGCAGGACCCCGTATTCATGTATCCATCGTCGAGGGTGATGTAACCGGTCTCGGCGCGCAGGCGCGAGATGTCAACAGAGCGCTCACCTTCGGATCCGGTGAAGACAGGAAGAGTGATTTCTCTTCCGTTCGGCAAAGTGAGGGTTGCGGTTTCAGGCATCTTTCCTCCTAGGGTAAAACTGCGGTGATACAAACCGGGACTCTTCAATGACTACCCACCGTTTCTGGGGTCCTCCCGGTTCGGCAATCCTTGCCACGATAATATCGTGATGGAGCCACTTAGTGAATATTGCAGTTTTTTAGGCCCCTGCGGATATCGCTGTTGTCGGCGTTGAAACGGAGTACGCCGCGGCGCCAACGATGCCAGCGCTATTGCGCAGACGAGCAGGCACAATGGGAGTATTTAGCGACAACAGCGGCAGGAACTTATCAGGATTTCGGCTGACACCACCCCCGACAACGAACAAATCTGGGGAGAACAGGGACTCTAAGGTTCTGTAATACTTCTGGAGTCTCTTCGCGTACGCTTCCCAGGTGAGATCCTCGCGGGTGCGTACCCCAGCAGCAGCTCGCTTTTCAGCGGCAAAGCCATCGATCTCGACGTGACCGAGCTCCGAGTTCGGAATGAGTACGCCGTTGTAGATCATCGCAGAGCCGATCCCCGTACCCAAAGTGGTAACGATCACCAAACCAGATTTGTCCTTGGCCGAACCGTAATAGAGTTCAGCCAGACCGGCAGCATCGGCATCGTTGATGAGACTGATGGGGCGTCCAAGCACATCAGCTAAGACGTCCGCAGCCGGATAGTTGATCCACTTCTTGTCGATATTGGCCGCACTTCGGGTCATTCCAGCCGAGACAACACAGGGAAGAGCGATCCCCACTTCCAGGTCATTGTCAGTGAAGGACGACAGAATCTGGGCAGCAACCTTCGCAACAGCCTTCGGGGTCGAAGGCTGTGGGGTGGGGATTCGTACCCGTTCTGCTGTTAGTTCTCCAGTATCGAGGTTTACAGGCGCACCCTTGATCCCCGAGCCGCCAATATCAATGCCGAAAGCAAATGCGCTCATGGGGAAAGCATAGCGTGACCTCCTCTTAGGTCTGCTATGCCATCAAGTCTCGTGTGATGACGACGAGGTCGTCAAAGTATTGTGCGAGGTAGACCTGGCTCATCCGGGTGGATAGATCGAAGGCTGTCAGCCGACCATCGGCATGAGCAGCAGTCAGAAGGTTAGCCACCAGTTGGCGATCGGACTCACGGATCGGTCGATCACCACCGTAGAGCGGGCCTACATCCATAGGTTCTCCAGACATATTTCCAGGGTACCGGATAAGGCAAGGATCGTCCGGTATTAACCTGATATATAACGTGACAAAGGGGACGATTCTATCTGCTACCCCCGGTCATCCTGCCGCAGGCAGGACCCCCGGCAGCCGACGTATGGACTTGAGTGAGTTAGCGTCTCCCCAGTCCTCACGTCAGCTGCCGGGGGTGATACGGGACGTCCCCGCTGTCATGTCCGCCCCCAGTTTCGGTCTGGTTACCGGTGACCGCGTACAATAGGTGAAGTTATGACTACGTACGAAAAACCTGATTCCGCTTCGGGGGCATACAACCCTGTTCCCCCGCAAATTGACCTGGTGGCGATGGAGCATGAGATCTTGGAGTTGTGGAAGGCCCGCGACACCTTTTCTCGCAGTCTCGACAAGCCAGACGCGCCCCACTGGACCTTCTACGAGGGCCCGCCCACGGCCAATGGTCTGCCGGGGACCCACCATATTGAGGCGCGCGCTTTCAAGGATGTCTTCCCGCGATTCAAGACCATGCAAGGGTTCAAGGTTGCCCGCAAAGCTGGCTGGGACTGCCACGGTCTGCCGGTCGAAATTGCGGTTGAGAAGGAGTTGGGTTTCAACGGGAAGCCCGACATTGAACAGTACGGGATCGGCGAATTCAACGCGCGCTGCCGCGAATCGGTTAGCCGCTATGTCGATATGTGGGCCGAGCTGACCACACGCATGGGTTACTGGGTGAACATGGACGAGGCCTATTGGACGATGTCCACCTCCTATGTCCAATCCGTGTGGTGGGGACTCAAGCAGATTCACGCCAAGGGTCTGCTCGTCGAGGATTACCGTGTTGCGCCGTACTGCCCTCGCTGCGGTACGACCCTGTCCGATCACGAGTTAGCCCAGGGGTACGAAGAAGACCCGGTGACCACTGTCTACGTACGCATGCCGCTGACTTCGGGGCCCTGGGCAGGCAAAGCATCCTTACTGATCTGGACAACGACCCCGTGGACCCTGATCTCCAACACAGCCACAGCGGTGAATAAAGACGTGAGCTATGTGGCAGCCAGCAATGGCTCCGAGACCCTGATCGTCGCCGAAGCGCTGAAAGATTCTGTCTTGGGTGACGACTATGAAGTTGTCGCCACGATGATGGGCGCTGAGATGGAGATGTGGCACTACTCACGTCCCTTCGAGGTCGTGGACATGCCCGATGAAGCCAACGTCGTACTTCTTGCAGACTTCGTCACAGTAGAAGACGGCACCGGTGTGGTCCACGAGTCACCGGCTTTCGGTGAGGTCGACATGGTGCTGTGCCGGGCCTATGGTCTGCCAATGGTCAACCCG
>WQYJ01000020.1 GCA_009781325.1 Propionibacteriaceae bacterium
ACTCAGTCAGTACGGTCTCGCGTGTCATCGCTGGACATCCCGACGTGAGCCCAAGTACGGCTGCCGCCGTACAGGAAATCATCGATCGCCGCCACTTTTCAGTGAACCGTGCTGCACGTAGTCTGAAACAAACGGCGACGATGACAATTCTGGTCATGATCAAGGGGCGCAACAACATGCTGTTCGCATCCATGCTTGAGCACGTGCAAGAAGCTGTCACCCCCACTGGGTTCACAGTAACCGCCCAATATATTGATGAAGATGCCAATGAAGTAGCAGAAGCAGAGAAACTGATCTCCGAAATCAAGCCGCGTGGTGTGATCTTCCTCGGGGGAGAGGCTGACCACTTCGGTTCACATGCTCATCGTATTGGTGAGGATTGCCCGGCGGTCGTCCTGACAAACTCTGTGGCCAGTGCAGGCATTCCAGGTGTGTCTTGCGTGACCACCAACGACTTTCTCGGGGCACAGGCAGCCACACAGTACCTCTTTGACCATGGACACCGCCGAATCGGCGTCATCGGCGGAAACCCCGAAGTCTCGATTATTTCCATGCACCGCAGGCAAGGCGTCATCGCGGCTGCACGTAGTTATGGTGTTGATTTTGATCCAGAATCGGCCTATGTGGAGTCACGATTTTCGATGAAGTCTGGGTATGAATCAGCCATGTCCTTGCTTGATTCTGTCCCTGGACTCACGGCAATCTATGCTATGTCCGACATGATGGCTGTCGGGGCGATTCGAGCCCTGAAGGATCGTGGGCTGGAAGTACCCCGGGATACCTCCATCATCGGCCATGACGGGATTGAATGGGCATCGTATATGGTTCCCAAGCTGGTCACTATCCGCCAGCCCCAGGAAAAGATGGCAGCCCGAGGAGTGGAGATACTCCTCGGCCACATTGTCGGCGATCTGGACCCCAAGGAAGAAATCCTCGACATTGAAATCCTTGATGGGGAGTCCGTACGCAGCCTCACGGCCAAGTGAGGTATCCATCACACGCTATTCTGGGTAACTGTGAGCACAGAATCTGTCGATGAAACAACACAGAACCTCAAGAAAGGCTTTGGTTCGTCAACCTGGCACATCTATGTGATGGTTGTGGTGTGCGCTGCACTCATTGTGGGTCTGGTGGCCTCATTCGGGGGATTTGGTAGACGAGACGATAAGTACATTGAGATAGAACCGGGGGATACCGTCAATGTCGGAAACGCAGACATTCGTATCTTCGGACTGGTTGCCACTTCTCCGAAAGACCCGGCAGGTTCGTGGAGAATCACCCTGCATACCGAGGTGCGTAATACCTCTGAAAGACCATTAACTCTGACGGCCTTTACAGACGTGATTCAGATTGTCTACACCAATGGGCGTGGTGAACGTAACTACAAGTACGGCACCACGATGACAGTGATGGACCCAGGGGACCCACCTTCTAGGTCTCCGCGCCAGGTCATCCCTCCGGTGGATGATTCTTTCACCATTGAATTGTCAACATATATTAGCGACGGCGTGATGATTGATGAGCCAATAAAGCTGGGGTTGTTTCCCGTCTATTGGGGGAATAGTTCACGGTTCGGCCTCAATGATGTTGACACGTGGACGCAGGTTACCAATCCAGGCATAGTCTGGGTCGTCTGTCCTCCCATTGAGCTAGTCGAGGCTGAATTCTAAGACAGCCACCCTGGGCGGATACTTCAGAGCCGACTGCTGATCCACGTCTTGTTGCCTGGGGTCTGCCACGCTGACTCGTATCCCTCGAATCTCATCGAGAGCGCTGGCAGGGATCTCGAAGACTGCTACCATGATCCCTTGGTGGGACTCGAGATTGCCCTCTTTGTCCACCACAGAACAGTTGCCACTACCTCCTGGAATTTGAGACGCTGCACCGTAGGAGTGAAAACTTGTCCACCAATCCCTGTTCTTACCCACCAAGTACAACAGACAGCTTTGAGGTATATCGGACGACAGTGAATAGTTCACCAAAACGGTGACAAAAACACCACCGGCTATGGCCTCGGTAGGGGTACGATAGCCCAGGTCGAGTTGGGTGCCGCTCGTAGCTGAATCCACACTCAAGGTCAGGTCACCCACCGTCCAGCTAGCCGTCTGCTGAATAGTGGGGGCACGATCATTCCTCCACATGGGTCCTACGGAGTAGATGGACACGCACCACGCCACAGCACAGATAAGGACGGTCATCCATCCAAGGACTACCAGCTTCTTGGTTTTCATCGGATCTCCTCCACCAACGTGTCGTCAACAAAGATTTCACTGTGAACAACCAAAGTTGAGGGCAAACGATAATCACCAATCTCTAAGGTTGACATAAATAACTGGACTGGAGTGACGATGATGGTGATGTGGTCGGGCTCCTCACGAGGTATCTCGAAGACAATGTCCGCAGAAGCGGTATATCCTGCGTGACAAGAGAGGGTGCCAGCAGATGACCACGTGGGGTATACCAAGTCGTCTACCTCAGCCTCGACGCGAACTGTTCCGGAGCTATAACAATTCACAGTCACACTGACTGCGATGAAAACCCCGAGTGTGGTGATGGGCTTGTCGAGCGTAGTGTAACTAACCTTTCCTGTCATCGAAGTCCCAGCCCGCAGATCATCGATCGTGACACCCCTGCCCATCACCTGTGCAGGTATACCTAGCTCGAGGTGGACTCTTGGATCGGCATCAGGTGGCTCAACGAGGGAGATACCTGCCGCAATAGTTATTGCCAGGAGTATCGAGACAAGGGATTTCCAATTCACTCCAGTGGGTCGTTCGAAAGACAGAGCCTGGTCCTTGTGGCGAAGACGAATATACGCGGTCGCCAAGAAGATGGCTTGCAGTCCCGGAACAAGGATCATTTCCCCAATGGAGAACAGCGGGGTAGTTATCAGAACCGCTTTTGCTTCGATGGGGCCAAGTAACTTCTGAACACAGAAGTCAAACCACGCTCCTGCTTGCTCGATAACAGTGAAAGAAATAATAAGTGTTGCCAGGAAGGGAACACCAGCTTTAAGGGCGACAGCTAAAAGGTGGAGGAATTTCAGCGCCGATTCCAGCACGTCGTCGAGGACACCCACGATCCAACCAATGAGTCCTGACAACACTTGGTTTTCACGACGGATATTCAACTTTGATGACATCCGTGCCCAGATGGTTGATACATCCATGAACTGCATACCACCAACAAGAGCAACGACACCCAGCCACAGGAGAGGTTGGGACAAGACATCCCAGAAGACTGGCCACAAAGTGTCCGCCAAAAAAGCTTGGACCACCACCAGGATCTGCGGAAGATCAATATGGATTAGGTCGCCAACCCACCCAACTGCAGAATCCCACCATGACATAAAAACCCGGTCGTTAATCCATTGCTGAAAATCCCAGATAAGGCGAAATGCTGAAAACAGCATCAGGATGGTTCCAGTCACGATTAAGAAGGTGCTGAACAGGGATAGCAGAGCTGAGTTCTTACGTCGGGCCCAAGCTTTCATGAAACGAGCCGAAACCCACAAAGCAATAACAATGGCTGCAACGATGACCGTTATTGTGGTGGAGCCTCGTGTGTTCAAGAGTTGGAGAAAAAGCACTCCAGAGGTCATTCCATGGATAAATTCCGTTGCTAGGACTCCATTGCGTGCAAAGGAGTCAAAGAAACCGAAGGCAGAATAAGCCAAGATGAAGGGAATCAGAAGGCTAGCGACCAAAGCCATGAGATTGAGCTTTTCCAGCTTAGGTGTACCCAGACTCACCTCCGCTTGCTCGATTGAGGTCCGATAAGCAGCCAGCGTGATGATCAACTGGATTATGCAGCCAAGTGCGATCAACGGAATAACTGCCCAGGTCCATAGAGGAGCCGTCAAACCGGTGAGCAGAATAGTGATGTGGTACGAAACAGCACCCAGGGTGAACAGAAGAAGAATTGTCATACCCCTGGTACGAAGGGTACGTCCAGTGGTTGACCATAACAGACCAAACTCTTTCAAAGTCTGTGTGAGTAGTGTCAGCATTGAACCTTCTACGATCGAACAGATCCCTAAGTGTATTACACGGAGCAGGTGGTGGATGAGTCGGCCTATAAGCCGGATTCTGTGCCTGGTGACAGGCGGCGGCCATCCATCTGCGATCCATGTTGCCATGAACCTTCACACCCAATGGTGTGTGCGGCCTACCCGTCGGCATCAAGCGAGCAGCCTTCAAACGCCGACGCGACCAAGAGGTCTTCTTGGCCTTGCTCCCGGTGGGGTTTACCTAGCTGTCCGATTCACACCGGACACTGGTGGTCTCTTACACCACCTTTTCACCCTTACCCCGCGTATACGGGGCGGTTTGTTTTCTGTGGCACTAGCCCGTGGGTCGCCCCAGGTGGGTGTTACCCACCACCGTGCTCTGTGGAGTCCGGACTTTCCTCGGAATCTCTCCGCAGCCGCCCGGCCGACTCATCCACAACTAGTTTAGCGGGTCCCACGCCTGTGAAACTTGTTTCATCGCTATGAAACACTGTTTCATAGCTTATGGTGCTGTCAGGATTTCTGCTCCATCACGCCTTACAACAATGGTTTGTTCAAATTGAGCACAGCGTGAGAGGTCGTTGGTGACGACTGTCCAGTCGTCATCCCACACATTGGAACGATAGTCGCCCAGGGTCAGCATTGGTTCGATGGTGAAAGTCATTCCTTCTTCAATCACTGTGGTCAGAGCTGGGGCATCGTAGTGGAGGATGATCAAACCAGAATGGAAAGACGTGTTGATGCCGTGGCCAGTGTAGTCACGTACAACGCCGTAGCCGAAACGATGGGCGTACGCCTCGATAACTCGACCAATGACGTTCAGTTGTCGGCCAGGTTTGACGGCCTTGATTCCTCGGTTCATGGCTTCCTGGGTACGAGTCATCAGGTCAGCGCTGGCCTGATCGAGGGTTCCGCAGCCGAAGGTCATGCAGTTGTCTCCGTGCACACCATTTTTGAAGACTGTGACATCGATCTTGACCAGATCCCCGTCTTCGAGCGGTCTCAGGTCAGGAATGCCATGACAGATCACCTCGTTCACCGAGGTGCAGCATGATTTCGGGAATCCGCGGTATCCCAGCGTCGAGGGGTAGCCGCCGTTGTCGCAAATGAACTCATGGATCACCGCATCAATGGCGTCTGTGGTCACTCCCGGTGCGATGTGTTTGGCACCCTCCAGGATGGCGAGGTGGGCGATTCGCCCTGATTCACGCATCTTTTCGATGGTTTCGGGTGTGGCGACATTGGACCCGGAATACGGCGTGGGCGCCTTCTTGCCAACATATTCTGGCGGCTGAATCTGCGCAGGTACGCTGCGGTGAGGGGTGATGGAATAGGGGACAACTGGATTCACAGTCATTAATCGTACGCCCATTGGTGTCACGCGGCCGTAACAGGGGAGGATAACAATGGGTGCATGGATAAGCAGACTGAGTATGTGTTGCGGCTCATGGAAGAACGCGACGTACGATTCGTACGCCTGTGGTTTACCGATGTTTTGGGGTTCTTGAAATCAGTAGCCATCTCCCCGGCTGAGGTCGAACAAGCCTTCGAGGAAGGTATCGGCTTCGACGGTTCGGCAATCGAAGGCTTTGCTCGGGTCTATGAGTCGGATATGCTGGCTCGCCCCGATCCTACAACCTTCCAGATTCTGCCCTGGAGAGACGAAGACAAACCGACAGCCAGACTGTTCTGCGACATCGTGCTTCCCGATGGCTCACCCTCCTACGCCGATCCTCGGTTCGTGCTGAAAAGAGCAATGAAGAAGGCTGCGGAGAAGGGTTTCACCTTCTATACCCACCCAGAGATTGAGTTCTATCTCTTCCACCAGCCTGTGGATCCCGCGAAGCCTCTGCACCCGCTGGACAATGGCGGATACTTCGACCACACCAGTCTCAAAGAGGGCTCAGAGTTCCGGCGGCGTACAATCACCATGCTGGAACAGATGGGTATCTCGGTGGAGTTCTCCCACCATGAAGCTGGACCTGGTCAGCATGAGATTGATCTGAGGTACGCAGACGCGCTCTCAACTGCTGACAACATCATGAGCTTCCGTGTGATCGTCAAGGAAGCCGCTGATGCTCTGGGAATCCATGCCTCCTTCATGCCGAAGCCTTTAGCTGATGCGCCGGGTTCAGCCATGCACACCCACATGTCACTCTTCGACGGTGACACCAATGCTTTCTACGATGCCAGTGACGAAAATCATCTCTCCACGGTGGGCAAGCAGTTTGTGGCCGGTCTGCTTGCTCATGCCAGCGAAATCACAGCGGTGACAAACCAGTGGGTGAACTCCTACTCGCGCCTAGCTTGCGGGGCTGAAGCTCCTAGCTATGTGTGCTGGGGACGCAACAACCGATCGGCGCTGGTACGAGTGCCGAGCTACAAACCCCACAAGGGAACCTCAGTACGAGTGGAGCTGCGCTCAATTGACTCCGCAGCGAACCCGTACTTAGCCTATGCGCTGATGTTGAATGCAGGCTTCGATGGGATCGACAAGGGGATGGAGCTTCCCCCAGGAGCTGAAGACGATGTCTGGTCGCTCACGGACCGAGAACGCCGAGCTATGGGAATCACTCCCTTGCCGCGCAGCCTCGATGAAGCCATCACTGTCATGGAGACATCAGACTTGGTGGCAGAGACCCTGGGTGAACACGTTTTTGACTACTTCATGAAGAACAAGAGAGCTGAGTACGAAGAGTATCGTCGTCAGGTCACCCCCTGGGAGCTAGAGAAGCTCCTGGGAGTCCTGTGAGGACAGTGGAAACAGATCACTGAGATCACAGTGGGCTCCTGACGCAGATACCCGATGAGTGGCAAGACCCTCGTCCCAGGTCATTTCACCGCGAACCAGCGCCAAGAAGGTCTCTCCATCCATCTCAACGACAGTTCCTGGGGTGCCACGACGATGGGTGGTTGATTGATCCCCGGCTCCCAGTTGAACAGCCGTACACCAGATAATCCGCAGTTCGACCGCATGCCCAGGACGGATTTCAGCTAGCTTGGAAGCTGCTGTACGAACATCTGCGACCATAGATGGATCGACATTTCTCACATCGAAAGGTTATCGTGAACCCATGAGTATTGTGAGCAAGGCTGACTGGATCCGGTGGGGATTCACCAACCTTGATCGCTTGGAGGACGCAGCACAGGTCCTCGAATCACGAAAACCAGGCTTGACCGCAGCAGTTGCGCTGATATGCTCCAGGGCTGCTGATCCTGATCAGGCCTTCCTGGGTTTTTCTGACCTAGCCCAGGTGTGGGACTGTACACAGTTCGACCCAGACCATCCAGGCTGGGTACGCCTGATAACTCTGGTGGGCGGTTCACCTATCCTAGGACGCTGGCTTGTGCGGCGTCCGGCGGATTGTGAGGTTTTCTTTGAGTCCGATCAAGCCTGGTCCCATGAGGCCATCCGGACAGACATCTGCGCCCGAATCCAATCAGGAGCGCTTCCAGGGGAGGAATTGAAGTGGGCCTATCGCCGGCACCTGATGAGAATTGCTGCCCGTGACCTCACCAGTGAGAATCCGGGAGCTATTCTCGAAGAGATCTGTCAAGAATTGTCGGATCTTGCTGATGGCGTGGTGGATGCTGCCCTGTCTATTGCGAAGACTCACATCGACGATCATCACTTGGTGCGCCTTGGAGTTGTTGGGTTAGGAAAGACTGGAGCCTGTGAGGCGAACTATCTCTCTGATGTGGATGTGATCTTCGTCGCTGCACCACAAGACATCGATGGGACACCTGCGTGTTCACCGGAGCAAGCCATCAGGATTGCCACCAGCCTTGCACGAACAACAATGAATATCTGCTCGGGTTACTCTGCTGCTGGCACTATCTGGGAGATGGATGCCAATCTTCGCCCTGAAGGAGCCGCAGGACCGCTCGTACGGTCTCTGGAGGGGATGAGAAGCTATTACACAACCTGGGCAAAGAACTGGGAATTTCAGGCGATGCTGAAAGCACGGGCCATGGCAGGGGATACCGATCTGGGCCAGGAGTTCGTTGATATGGTCTCAGCTCTGGTGTGGACAGCCGGAGAACGGGAAGGCTTTGTGAATCAAGCCCAGGAAATGAGGGCTCGTGTCGTTTCGATGATTCCTGCCAATGAGGTGAACCGGGAGATCAAGCTGGGGCCGGGCGGGCTTCGTGATACGGAGTTCTCTGTTCAAATCCTTCAGCTTGTTCATGGGCGAGCAGATGAACGGTTGCGGGCGGCATCAACCTTGTCCTGTTTGGATGCTCTGGTGAGGTACGGGTATGTGGGCCGCGCTGACGGAGCTGAACTCGATCAGGCCTATCGTTTCCAGAGGCTTCTGGAGCATCGTTTGCAGTTGTTTGCGATGAAGCGCACTCATATGATGCCTGAGGACACCGCTGGGCTGCGTACCTTGGCACGAGCAGTGGGAATCCTGGATGGAGCCCAGGTTGCGAAAGCCTGGCATGATTCGGCGATAACAGTGCGAAAACTCCACGAGAGGATCTACTACTCTCCGCTACTCGAAACGGTGGCTCGAATCCCCACCGATGAGATTCATCTGTCAGCCGATGCTGCAGCAACACGATTGAAGGCCCTGGGATACGCTGATCCGCGTGCGGCACTGAGGCATATTGAGGCCCTGACCCAAGGCATGTCCCGCAGAGCAGAGATTACCCGTCAAATACTTCCCGCCTTCCTCGGCTGGCTTGCTGCCGGTCCCAACCCAGATGCCGGGCTGCTGGCCTTTCGGCAGATGGCACAGACACTGGGTTCGACACCATTCTTCCTGCGCGGGGTGCGCGATGAGGGGCAGATGGCTCAGAACCTGGCTAAGGTTCTTGCGAGTTCCAGGTACGCTGCCGCGATTCTTCAGCATTCGCCAGCTAGTGTTCAAACTTTGCTGGAGCCCACACAGATCCCTTCTGCTGATGCCTTGGCAACCGAGTTCACTCAGGTCGTTCACCGCTATGGCGGCGATCCGCGTACCTATGAGGTGATTCGGGCTACTCGTCGACGGGAGTTACTGAGAATCGCGACAGCAGATCTTCTGGGTGACCTTGATGTCATCGCAGTTGGTCAGCAGCTTTGCATTCTTACAGCCGCCACGATTGAGGCTGGATTGACTGCTGCCCGTCTTCTGGTTCCCCACCCTCCTGATATGGCCATTATTGCGATGGGTACCTGGGGTGGCTGCGAGATGGCCTATAGTTCCGATGCCGACATCCAGGTGGTCCTTGCTGATTCCCAGAATCCCGATGATGTACGCGCCGCGGCAGATATTCTGTCTCGGTTGCGATCCATGCTGAAGGTTGGAGGTTTGGATCCTGATCTTCTCATTGATGTCAATCTGCGACCAGAAGGCAAAGATGGCCCTATCGTGCGTACGATCTCGTCGGCTAAGGCCTATTACCAGCGATGGGCTCAACCCTGGGAGGCTCAGGCTTTGCTTCGCGCTTGTCATGGAGCGGGCTCCGCATCTCTGTCACAAGAATTCCTCGCCGATATTGATTCATTGAGGTATCACGAATCTGGGTTAGATCCGAATCAGTTGGCTCAGATCAGGCGCTCGAAGGCACGCATCGAGCATGAGAGGATCGGCAAAGGCCTCGATCCTCGCAACGATGTCAAACTCGGTCCCGGAGGACTCAGTGATATTGAATTCAGTGTGCAGTGTCTCCAAATGCACTATGGATTCCGGTATCCCCAACTGCGCACGGCATCGACTCTAGAAGCTCTCCAGGGATGTGTTGACACAGAGCTCATCACGCAGGCAGACGGCATGCAGTTACAGGAGGCCTTTGTCTTAGCCTGGCGAATCCGCAATGCCATCACACTAGTACGCAATAAGGCATCCGATGTACTTCCGCCTGCTGACATGGGTCATCTGGCTCGGGTTTTAGGGTTTACTGGAGGTTCTCACCTGGGGGATGAGTGGCATCGTGTGGCACGCCGAGCACGCACGATTACTGACTCAATTTTGTGGAGTGAGGATCTCTACAGGTCGTAGTACATCTCGAACTCATGGGGGTGAGGACGAGCCTGGAGTCCTGCAATGTCTTCGCGCTTCATCTCGATCCAGGTCTGGATCAGGTCTTGGGTGAAGACATCACCGACCTGAAGATAGTCATGATCGGCTTCGAGAGCGTCCAGGACCGCTTCGAGGCAGGAGGGTACCTGTTCAACGAGATCATGCTCCTCGGGCGGAAGTTCGTAGAGATCCTTGTCAATGGGAAGCGCTGGCTCTATTTTGTTCTGGATTCCATCAAGACCTGCAAGAAGACAAGCGGCAAAAGCGAGGTAAGGATTCGAACTGGGATCAGGAACTCGGAACTCTAAGCGGGTTGCGCCAGGATTAGCACCCACAATGGGGAGGCGGATGCACGCGGAGCGGTTTCTGGAGGAGTAGACCAGGTTCACCGGAGCCTCATAGCCGGGAATGAGGCGATGATAGGAGTTCGTCGTTGGGTTAGTGAAGGCCATGAGTGAGGGTGTGTGAGCGAGCAGACCACCAATGTAGTACCGTGCTGTATCCGATAACCCTGCATAGCCGGTTTCGTCGTAAAACAGGGGAGTACCCCCATCCCACAGTGACTGGTGGATGTGCATGCCGGAACCATTGTCACCGAAGATAGGCTTCGGCATGAACGTGGCAGACTTTCCGGCCTCCCAGGCGGTGTTCTTGATCACATACTTGAATTTCATCACTTCGTCAGCAGCAGCGAGCATCGTATTGTAGCGATAGTTAATCTCAGCCTGACCGGCTGTACCTGCTTCGTGGTGGGCCCGTTCTACCCCCAGCCCGACGCGCTGGAGATTAGCCACCATCTGATCGCGTAAGTCGGCATGGTGATCAACCGGGGAAACAGGGAAGTATCCACCCTTGTATTTGATCTTGTATCCGCGGTTGGGACGGCCATCCGACTCGGTGGGCGCTCCGGTATTCCACGCACCCTCCTCGGAATCGATGAAGTAGTAACCAGCGGAACCCTTGGTCTCGAAGCGTACTGAATCAAAGACATAGAACTCAGCTTCGGGGCCGAAGAACGCCGTATCAGCAATCCCGGTTGAGGCCAGATAAGCCTCGGCTTTGCGGGCGATAGTACGCGGATCGCGGCTATAGGGTTCTTTGGTGAGCGGATCGTGGACGAAGAAGTTGATGACCATAGTAGGCGAGGCACGGAAGGGATCGATGAACGCCGTCGTGGGGTCAGGCATCAGCGCCATGTCTGATTCGTGAACCTTGGTGAAGCCACGAATCGAGGAACCATCAAAAGCCAAACCCTCGGTAAAGACCTGTGCAGTAAATGATTGGGCGGGCACGGTGAAATGCTGCATAACCCCAGGCAGGTCACAAAAACGAATATCGAAGTTCTCAACTCCGTGTTCGCTGGCATAGGCTAACAGCTCATCGGCACTATGAAACATCCATCCTCCATCGACTGGTCGGTCAACTAGATTACTGGTGCATCATTGCAGTCATGTTTCTTGAAGCCACGGTAGCCTAATGGGGTGGAGCATCCGGTATTTGTGATCATTGGACCGACCGCCAGCGGTAAGACGGCGCTCGGGATCACGTTTGCTCTGAACCTGATTGGCCATGGTTTCGCCGCTGAGATCGTTAATGCGGACTCCATGCTGGTTTATCGTGGGATGGACATCGGTACAGCAAAACCAAGCCTGGAGGAGCGACGCGGGGTTGTCCATCATTTGATTGATGTCAAAGAGGTCAACCAGTCAGCGTCCATGCTCGAGTTTCGGGATTTGGCTCGCCAGGCTATCGCTGAGATTCGTTCTCGCGCAGGGATCCCTATCGTTGTCGGCGGGTCAGCCTTGTACCTCCACGCCATCATGGACCACATGGATGTGCCTCCCACTGACAAAGACCTTCGGGCACGCCTTGAACAAGACTTCACTGCGCTGGGAGCTCAAGTGATGTACGACCGGTTAGCGCAGGCAAATCCGGGTGCCGCGTGGTCGATCGGCCCCACTGACAGGCGCCGCATCATTCGCGCTCTGGAAGCTATCGAACTCACCGGTGAGTTCCAATCAACTCTGCCCGCGTGGACCTATGAGTTAGGCAACGTCTACCAAATCGGCCTCGATATCTCCCGTCAGGAGATGGATCAACGCATCGAGGCACGGGTGGAACGCATGTTTGAACAAGGTTTCGTTGACGAGGTACGCCGCCTTATCCCCGCTGGCATCAAGGAATCCCCGACAGCCGCCCACGCCATCGGATATCACCAGATTCTTGACTATCTTGATGGTCTGATCACCGAAGATCAAGCCAAGGAATCCACGATCATCAAGACTCGTCAGTTCTCACGTAAGCAACTATCATGGTGGCGCCGCGACACCCGCATTGCATGGTTGAACGCTGATGTTGATGCCAATGAGCTCTACACTGAATATGCTGGTGTGCTGGAATCTTTGAGGGAGGTGACGTTGCCTGATGACTAGCGAAGACATCTACGGTCTCGATCTTGAAGACCGAATCTCGCTGAAGCGAGTCGAGGGAATCCGTACCGATCTGACAGATATCACCGAAGTGGAGTACCGTGCTCTGCGTCTGGAGAGAGTTGTTCTGGTAGGTATCGGTTCTCCTTCTATGCCCCAAGAAGAAGTACATCGCTCCTTTGCTGAACTCCAACTTCTCGCTGAAACTGCTGGTTCGAATGTTCTTGCCGCGATGATGCAGACCCGCAAAGAGCCTGACTCAGCCACCTACCTGGGTTCCGGAAAGGTCAGAGAGCTAGCAGAGCTCGTCGCCCAAGTTGAAGCTGACACAGTAATTTGCGATGGTGAACTCACCGCGGCACAACTACGCAACCTTGAAGACATCGTGAAGGTCAAGGTCGTTGATCGCACTGCCCTGATTCTGGACATCTTTGCTCAACATGCGAAATCCAAAGAAGGCAAGGCCCAGGTTGAGTTGGCGCAGTTGACCTACATGAGGCAAAGACTTCGCGGGTGGGGATCGAGTCTTTCCCGTCAGGTGGGCGGCCGGGCTGCCGGAGGTGCGGGAATCGGCGGCAGAGGCCCTGGTGAAACCAAGATAGAAACCGATCGGAGACGTATTTCCTCACGCATCTCCAGGCTGCGAGCGCAGTTGAAACACATGCAAGCCACCCGAGAGGTCAAAAGGTCGGCGCGCGAACGCAGTGAGATTCCATCGGCGGCAATCGTCGGATATACCAACGCAGGAAAGTCCTCGTTGCTCAACGCCATCACCGGAGCTGGGGTACTCGTTGATGATTCACTCTTTGCTACCCTGGACCCCACAACTCGGCGTACTCAAACCCCCAGCGGGCGAGAATACACTCTCACTGACACAGTTGGGTTCATTCGCAGGCTGCCCACACAACTGGTGGAATCCTTTGCCTCAACCCTCGAAGAGTCAGTGAACGCCGATCTGCTTATCCATGTCGTCGACGCCTGTGATCCCGATCCGAACGGACAGATTGGGGCAGTACGAGAGGTCCTAGCCGGGATTGAAGCACATCAGATTCCCGAACAGATCGTCATTAATAAGATCGATCTCGTTGATGAACCCACACGAATCTCGTTGCACAACCACTATCCTGACGCCGTTCTTGTTTCTGTGCGTACCGGTGAAGGTCTCGATGCTCTTCTGGCAAGGATTGACCAGCGCCTGCCAGAGTTGACCCGGAAAATGGAGCTTCTGATTCCTTATGAGCGCGGGGACCTTCTCGACCGTATTCACCGAACGGGCAAAGTCCTTGATGTTGAGCATTCCGCTGCTGGCACCCATGTGACTGCTCTTGCTGATCGGGTACTAGAAGCTGTCCTGGAACCCTTTGAGAGTCCCCGTGAGTGAGGAGCTCAGTACACGTCTGCTGGCTTGCGCCGTGGAGTCGATCTCGGGAAGCCCGCGGCCGGGCCAGGAGCAGATGGTCAGCGCAATCAATGAGGTCATTGCCTCCAATCATCATGGACTGATTCAAGCCGGTACAGGTACAGGGAAGTCCTTGGGTTACTTGGCTCCTATCCTTGCTCTGATTGCCGAGAATCCTGAACTCCAGGTTGTTGTGGCCACAGCAACCCTAGCCCTGCAGGCACAATTGGCTGCCAAAGATATTCCAACGATCCTTCAAGCCGGGGAGCAATGTGGTATTGAGGAGATTTCCTGGTGTGTACTGAAGGGCGGTGCCAATTATCCGTGTCTGATGAAAATCAGAGATGCGCCCATCGACCCTGCCCAGACCCAGTACTCCTTGGAGGATCTGGAAGACACCGATGAGGTTGATGCCTCATCGCGTCTGGGTTCTCAGGTTGTCGCCCTTCGATCCTGGGCGGAAAAGCAGGCAGCAGCCAATCTCATTGCTGACCGCGATGATGCTCCTTCCCATTCACCGCGCGCATGGTCAATGATTGCCATCTCAGGGCGGGAATGCATCGGCCAAGCGTGTCCCTATGTCGGCGAATGCTTCGTGATGGCGGCCAGGGAGCGGGCGTCTCGGGCGCAGTTGGTGGTGACCAATCATGCGCTGGTTGCCATCGAAGCCGGGCATGGATGGTCCATCCTCGATCCCGACCTCTTGGTGCTTGATGAGGCGCATGAGTTGGCTGCACGAGTGACGACCTCGCGTACTGATGAACTGAGTCCACAGATGGTGGATAGGGCTGTTCGCCTAGTCGGGACTCTGTGTAAAGACTCTATTCTTGATGAGCTGAAGGGTGCGGCTGCTCGCTTCGGTGATGCCTTGGAAGACGCTGAAAGTGGCCGGGTTCGTGATCCTGGCACCAGCCTTGCCACCGCCGACCTGAAGGCAGCTTTTCGCAAGGCAATGTCTGCCATAGGCCGCGATAGTTCCAACCCTGCTCAGGAACAGGTGATGAACGCAGTCAAGGAGGTATTCGACATCCTCGATCGCCTCAGTGATCCATCGGATGAGGATGTGGTCTGGGTATCAGTTCGCCCAGCGTACGGCCCACAGCTCGTGGTAGCTCCCCTTCGAGTTGCCGAAGCCATTCGGGAATCGATCCTTTCCCATCAGAGCACTGTTCTGACCTCAGCAACCCTCAAACTCGGAGATTCTTTTTCACCCATCCTTCACACCCTGGGGTTGGAAGACCCCCAGGGAACGCCGATGGCCTTCGAAACCATTGATGTGGGCTCACCGTTCAACTACGCTTCCCAGGGAATATGCTATGTCGCCGCTCATCTGCCTCCCCCTGGACGTGATGGTATCGGTGAGGAAGCACTGGAAGAGATTCTTGCCTTGGTGCAGGCTGCCGGGGGGCGTACCCTCGGATTGTTTTCGTCGATGCGGGCAGCAGAGCGGGCAGCGGAATTCCTTCGGTCTCGGACTGATTTGCCCATTCTCCTCCAAGGTGATGAACACTTACCGGATCTGATCGCCACATTTGTCGCTGAGCCAAAGGTTTCTCTGTTTGGGACTATATCGCTGTGGCAGGGGGTGGATGCTCCGGGGGATACGTGCACCCTGGTCATCGTGGATAGAATTCCTTTCCCGCGCCCCGATGAACCGTTGATGCAAGCCCGCCAAGAGGATGTCAGTAAACGCGGAGGCAACGGGTTCATGGAGGTTGCTGCCGGCCATGCCGGTCTAATGCTCGCTCAGGGAACTGGGAGGCTGATTCGCGGCATGGATGATAGGGGAGTGGTAGCCATTCTTGATTCCCGCCTCGTGACAGCTCGATACTCCAGTTTCCTGATCTCCTCAATGCCGCCATGGTGGATGACTTCGAAAACCGACCTTGTCCTAGAAGCCCTTGTACGACTGAACCAGGATCAGGATTGACACAGGCATTCAGCTTGAATTGGCCAGGAGCGATAGGTGATGCGTCCGTCGAGGGCGGACATTTCAATGGTGGTGAATGCGGATTCGGGTATTAATCCGCGGGCATAGACACTGATATGAGCCATTGTCATCGCACTTGCCCAGGTGTCGAGCACCGGGGTAGGTTGTGTTGCCACCTGGG
>WQYJ01000021.1 GCA_009781325.1 Propionibacteriaceae bacterium
CGCCCCCGGTCATGCTGCCGTAGGCAGTATCCCCGGCAGCCGACGTAAGGACTTAACCCAGTATTACCCATCCCTAGTCCCTGGATCGGCTGCCGGGGATACTGCCTACGGCAGCATGACCGGTGGAGGCTTCCGGGAGGTACTGCCTTCGGCAGCATGACCGGGGTCGGCATGACCGGGCGGACTTCCCTAGACATAACACTTCCAGACATGCGGGGGTGGTGTCCGGTATGTGGGGGGTGCGAGGTTGGCGGCGCTATCCAGTATCATTGTGGCTTGAATCTAGCCTCACTACTCTCGGAGGTTTCTATGAGCGCAGAAGACATCGCCGTCGGCGGTTCACAACCTATTTCTCTTCAAGACATCAACAACGATTTCTCCCTTGTCCATTCGGCTTCGCTGTCGCCGGATGCTGAGCAGGCCATTGGTTTCTTCTCTGGTAAGAAGGTGCCTTTGGAGATGCATCGCGTCCAGACTGTGAAAAGGCTCTATCTCAAGGATGTTGATACTCGTGCCGCAGCGATTGCTGGCGCTGGAAACAACACGTTCTTGCTTGACAACCGGGATGTCTTCTTGGACATGCTCACTGACTCGGGTGTGAACTCCATGAGCATCTTCCAGCAGGCTGCTATGCAGACTGCCGATGATGCCTACGCCGGTTCGGCGACCTTTGCGCGTTTGAGCAATGCGCTGGAATACCTGTTCGGTACGAAGCTCTTCCTGCCTGCCCATCAGGGCCGTGCTTGCGAAAACATTCTGGCGCGTACCTTCGTCCGCCCGGACACCTATGTCATCACGAACTACCACTTCACCACGACCAAGGCCCACATTATGAATAATGGCGGCACGGTCATCGAGGTCGTTCCGCAAACATCGATCGATCCGAACTATCTGGCTGATTTCAAGGGCGACATGGACCTCGATCTGCTCGCTTCCGAGACTGCACGTGTCGGGCGCGAGAACATCGCCTTCGTACGCATCGAGGCCGGCACCAACCTCATCGGCGGTCAGCCTGTCTCCCTGGCAAACATGCGCGCGGTCTCCAAGTTCTGTAAAGAAAACGGTCTAATCCTCGTCTTCGATGCCTCATTGCTGGCTGACAACCTCTACTTCATCAAGACCCGTGAAGCCGCCGAGAAGCATAAGACCGTACGCGAAATCTCCCTCGAAGTCGCCTCCTTGATGGACATCATCTACTTCTCAGGGCGCAAGCTCGGCTGCGCCCGCGGCGGCGGCATCTGTCTGAACAATGTCGACTACTTCAACGCCATGAAGCCTCTCGTACCTCTCTTCGAGGGCTTCCTCACCTACGGCGGCATGAGCGTACGCGAAATGGAGGCCATCGCTATCGGCCTGCTGGAGACCTGTGACTTCCACGTCATATCCCAGACAGCGCTATTCGTCGATACCTTCGTGGATCTGATGGAATCCAGGGGAATTCCCTGCGTGAAGCCAGCCGGTGGCTTGGGCTGTCACATCGATGCCATGCAGTTCCTTGACCACGTTCCAGCTGAGCAATACCGCGCCGGAGCGCTCGCCTCTGCTGCCTACATCGTTTCCGGTGTACGCGGCATGGAACGCGGCACACTCTCGGAGGAACGCAACCCTGACGGAACCGATCACCTGGCTTCCATGGAGTTGCTGCGTCTAGCCATCCCAAGAAGGGCTTTCACCTTGTCACAGCTTGAGTACGTCACCGACCGTATGGCATGGCTCTACGAAAATCGTCACCTCGTTGGTGGACTCACCTTCGTTGAAGAACCGGCACAGATGAGATTCTTCTTCGGCCGCCTTGCACCTGTGGGTGATTGGCCGACCAAGCTCGTGGCTGCCTTCAAGAAGGACATGCCGAGCGGGATGTAGCCAACCTCAGCTAATCACGGCGAGGACAGCGGCCTCGTAGTTAGGTTCATCTCCAACAGCGGATGTGATGTCGGTGTAGATGACGTTGCCTGCCGCGTCGGCGACGACGATGCAGCGTGCAAATAACCCCTGCAGCCCACCGTCGATCATCGTCACACCGAACTTGTGGCCGAAGTCGGAGCGGAATGCTGAGGCTGAAATGACGTTCTCGATCCCCTCAGCGCCGCAGAACCGACCCAGAGCAAAGGGAAGGTCCATCGATGCGCAGATCACAACGGTATTCGGCAACTCCGAGGCCATCTTGTTGAACTGACGTACCGACATCGCGCACACACCAGTATCTACACTCGGGAAGATGTTGAACACAATTGTGCGCCCAGCGAAACTTTCGTTCGTGACATCAGCTAGATCCGTGCCGGTCAGCACAAAACTTGGTAAAGGTTCACCGACCGCAGGAAGTTCACCATTGGTACGAATAACTTCGTCGTTGAATGTTGTTGTAGCCATGACACTTGTCTACTACCCCAGGGTCAGGCATGTCAACGATATCCGGAAGATATCCGCCCAATCCCTGGGGGAAGACAGTACAGCGTCGAATTGGCCCTAGCCGCCAAGCCCGAACAGACCGTGGACAGAGAAGGTCGAGATGAACAGGATGGCCACCATGTTGACCACCTTGATCAGAGCATTCAGACCAGGCCCAGCGGTGTCCTTCGTGGGATCGCCAACGGTGTCGCCGACGATCGAGGCCTTGTGAGCCTCAGAACCCTTGCCGCCGAATAGACCATCTGTTTCGATCAGCTTCTTCGCGTTATCCCAGGCACCACCAGCGTTGTTCAGCGTCATAGCGAGCATGAAGCCCACGACGATGATACCGATGAGCAAACCGGGCAAAGCCGCAGCACCGAGCAGCCACCCCACAGCGATGGGGGTTAAGACTGCGAGAAGACCTGGAGCAATCATTTCCTTCAGGGCGGCACCGGTGACGATGTCAACAGCCTTGGCATAATCGGGACGGTGTTCGCCGGTGAGGATTCCGGGGAATTCCTTGAACTGGCGGCGTACTTCGTGAACAACCTTCATCGCAGCCTTCGACACTGCGCGCATTGTGATCGATGAGAAGGCGAAGGGCAGCAGACCACCGATGAGGATACCTACCAGAATCATCGGGTTATTAATCGACAAGTCGACCTTGGTATCCCCTGCTTGGTTAAGCATCTTGGTGTAGTAGTCAGAGAACAAAGCCAGAGCACCCAGTGCCGCAGATCCAATTGCATAACCCTTGGTGACAGCCTTGGTGGTGTTGCCGACGGCGTCGAGCTGATCGGTGATGACCCGGACTTCTTCCGGCTGCTCGGACATTTCAGCGATGCCGCCTGCATTGTCGGTGATAGGACCATAGGAGTCCAGAGCCACGATCATCCCTGCTGTGGAGAGCATAGCCATGGCCGCGATAGCAATACCGTAGAGCCCGTGCCCGCCTTCGGAGGATCCGCCTGCGACGAAGTACGCCACGAGAACACCGACCACGATCGTGATCACTGGTGCGATGGTTGACTCCATACCGAAGGACAACCCGGAAATAACGTTCGTACCTGCGCCGTGGTTAGAAGCCTCAGCGATAGTCTTGACCGGGCGGTATTGGGTGCCGGTGTAGTACTCAGTGATGATAAACATCAAAACGGTGATCACGATGCCGACCAGGCCTGCCCAGAAGTAGGTGAAGTCTTCGAAGATCCAATAGGTGATCCCGGCAAAGGCAATAGCGCTGATCGCTGCGGAGGCATAAACACCCTTGTAGAGGGCCTGCATGATCTTCAGGTTCTTACCCAAGCGTACGAGGAAGACACCAGCGATGGAGGCCAGAATAGCCGCAGAACCCATGGCGAGAGGGTAGGCAACCGCTGGGGTGCCGAAGGTGTCACCAAACTCAATGGTGCCAATCAGCATCGCTGCCAGCAAAGTGACCGCATAAGTCTCGAAGAGGTCAGCGCCCATACCCGCACAGTCACCGACGTTGTCACCGACGTTGTCGGCGATGGTGGCTGGGTTGCGGGGATCATCCTCAGGAAGACCAACCTCAACCTTGCCGACGATGTCAGCGCCCACATCAGCAGCCTTGGTGTAGATGCCGCCGCCGACACGAGCGAAGAGGGACATCAGCGAGGCGCCCAAACCGAAGCCGATGATCTTGTCTGCATCTTGGAAGATGATGTAGGAAATGGAGACACCAATCAAGGAGAAACCCACTACTGCGAGTCCGGTAACGGCCCCGCCTCTAAATGCCACATCGAGGGCTTTCTTCAGAGACGTCCTCGCGGCGGCAGCCGTACGGACATTGGCTCGAACTGACACATTCATTCCGATATAGCCGGCAATACCGCTCGCAATTGCTCCAGCGATGAAGCTGAGTGAAATCTTCCAGTCGATGAAGATGGCAACAATAACAGCCAGAATCGCAGCCACAATGGATATGGTGAGGTACTGCCGTTTGAGGTAAGCCATCGCACCTTCTTGGATAGCGCGTGCGATCTCCTTCATTCGATCATCGCCAGGGTCTTGGCGTAAGACGCGTAAGGCTAGAACACCAGCCATGGCAACGCCAATTAGTCCGGCAACCGGAGCAATGTAAACGAGAAAAGTAAAGTCCATTTCAGATCTCCCTCAGTGAGTTGAGCCTAGTCTGGTTATCGGTTCGATAGCCCAGTGAGGTGCCTGCATACTGCTCGTCAACACCGACTTGCAGCTGCAATTCCCTGTTGTCTTGGGTGCCTGTAACCTCGGCGATCCAGGCATGCACCCACAATAGCAGCGCCATCCCTAGCGTGCCACTCGTAGGCTAGATGTCAGCATAGAGATACAATAAATCAGATGACAAAGATTTCCTGGAAAGCTCTTCTGCGCTGGACAACACTGATGCCCATCATCGCTCTAGCGGCCCTCCTTTTTACGTGGGGACGGCATCCAGTGTGGTGGATCCTCGTTATTGAAGCCATTCTCCTGGTTGGCGCGGTCCTGTCTGCTGTCCACCATGCGGAAATCATCGCTCACCGGGTGGGTGAGCCTTTCGGCTCCCTGATCCTGGCGGTTGCCGTCACTGTGATCGAAGTAGCGCTGATCGTTACTCTGATGGTTTCTTCAACCTCGGATGCTTCAACACTGGCCCGCGACACGGTCTTCGCAGCGGTGATGCTCACGATGAATGGGATCGTGGGTATCTCTCTGCTGGTGGGATCCCTGAAATATCGTCTGGCAGTATTCAACCCTGAGGGTGCCGGGTCTGCTCTGGGTTCGGTTATTCTTCTCGCCTCGCTAACGCTGGTTCTCCCCCGGTTTACGACCTCGACCTCGGAGCCGCGTCTTCTGTCCTCACAGTTGGTCTTCGTCGCTGTGGCCTCCTTGGTGGTCTATGGTCTGTTTGTTTTCACTCAGACGATCCGCCACCGAGACTTCTTCCTTCCTCCGGGGATCGAAGATGATGATGATTCTCATGCGAAACCACCGTCGAATCGGGCAACACTGACATCGATCATCCTGCTTCCGATAGCGCTGGTCTCTGTGGTTGGTCTGACTAAGGTTGAGTCCCCGGCTATCGAAGCCGGTGTGGCATGGCTTGGCTTCCCGCATTCCTTTGTCGGTGTAATCATTGCGGTGATGGTGCTGCTCCCAGAATCCATTGCTGCGGTACGGGCAGCCTCGCGAAATCGTACGCAGATCTCGCTGAACTTAGGCTATGGATCAGCGATGGCATCGATCGGTTTAACGATACCGACCTTAGCGATTGCTTCGCATTGGCTGCCTGGGCAGCTCAACCTCGGCTTGGAACCGATTCAGATCCTCTTGTTGTGTGTGTCTACAGTTGTTGCAGTGCTGATTGTCGTTCCAGGGCGGGCTAAGTCACTGCATGCAACTCTGCTTTTGGCACTGTTTTCTGCCTTCATTTTCCTGGCAATTGTTCCTTAGGACTGAACAAGGAGCAGTAGGCAGCCCCAACCCCGGTCATCCTGCCGTGAGGCAGGACCCCCGGCAGCAAACGTAGGGTCTTGGGTTGAGATATCTCACTGAAGTCCATACTTTGGCTGCCGGGGGTCCTGCCTGGCGGCAGGATGACCGGTTGTGGGGGTATTTTCACATCATGGTGAGATCATATGGTGGACATGGGCGCACTCGCTCTCTAAATCAGTAGTGTTTCGCCATGAAACGAATCATTCCAGGCCTAGCTGCACTGACACTAGCCCTTACTCTCTGCCTCAGTGCGTGCACTGACACTGGACCGGATACCGGTGCCACCACCCCTTCAGGTGACTATGTGACAGATGGAACTTTCACCATCGCCATGGTCACTGATCCGGGATCACTCGACCCTCAAGCGTCTATCGTGGCTGGAATCTTTGAATTGAACGGCTACGCCTATGATTCCATCGTAGGAATGACCCCCACCGGAGTTCCTGTTCCGCAGTTGGCGAAATCCTGGACCTACGAGGGTCTGACAGCGGTCTTTACCCTCAATGAGGGGATCACCTGCTCTGATGGTTCACCGATGACCGCCCAAACTGTTGCCGATAACCTGGACTGGATCGGCGATTTCGACAATGCATCGCCGTATCTGGATGTTTTCCTGCCGGTTGGCCTGACTGTCACCGCTGATGATGATGCCAATACGGTGACCCTCGAACTTGCGGGTCCTCAGCCATTCCTGCTGGAATCACTGGCTAATGTTCCGATTGTCTGTTCTGCTGGTCTTGCCGATCGCTCTGCGCTGACACGGGCGACTATCGGCTCTGGCCCTTACGAACTAACCGAAGCTGTTCCCAGTGACCACTACACCTACGAACGTCGCGACGGATACACCTGGGGCCCCAATGCTTCCACCACTGACACCGTCGGTCTTCCCAAGACCATCGAAGTACGCGTCGTCCCCAATGAATCCACAGCCGTGAACATGCTGCTGGCTGGCGAAGTCTCACTCGTCGTCACCACCGGACCAGATGCTGAGCGTGCCAAGGCTGCCGGGCTGTCCTCGATCGACGTCCCCGCCAACCTCGGGTTCACTTGGTACAACCAGGCGCTTGGTCATCCCACCGCTTATCCGGCTGTCCGCAAGGCGCTGACACAGGCTCTAAACTTCGACGACCTTGCCGCTGTGATTACTGGCAACACCGGATCACGGGCAACATCGCTGGCTGTGATTCCACCGGCTTCCTGCTCCTATGATTCAGTCACTGGGAACATCGCTGCTTACGATCCGGAAGCAGCTGCGGCAACACTGGAAGAAGCTGGATTTGTCAAAGATGAGGATGGAATGTTCGCCCTTGACGGACAGCCGCTGACAATCGAGTTCCTCTATGACTCAGTTCTTGACACCACCGGTCAAGCAGCAGCAGAACTGGCTATCGACCAATGGACCAAGGTCGGGTTTACGATTGTGACACGCTCCCTGCCGAGTGCTCAGATGTCCGATGTTCTGTTTGGATCCGGTGACTGGGATGTCGTCTGGGAACCGATTAACGTGAACAGTCCCGACCAAATCGTCGGTTTCTTCTCTGGACCCAGCCCGGCAGAAGGCGGAGTCAACCTAGGTTCGACAGACAACGCCGCCTATGTAGCCGCTGTTGAGGCTGCGATGGAGAAGACTGGATTGCAGGCCTGCACAGGATTCCAAGAAGCTGAAGCAGAACTGCTGAAAGCCAATGACTTTGTTCTGTGGGCAGTTCGTCCCAACCAGATCTTCTTGTCGAAAGTCGAATACGAGTACGTTGGACGTACCCAGGTGACCTCGCTGAGAATGCTGGCCAGCTAAAGAACGCCATGTGACCACCGAAGTCTTGGCTCCATCACGCGCGGTTATCTCCAACCGCTGGGTGAGGTTTGCCTTTCGCCGCTTGGGCCGGTTAATCGTCTCTGTGTGGGTTGTGGTGACTGCCGCTTTTGCGATCATTCACCTCATCCCCGGAGATCCGGTCCGGGCAGCGATGGGCATGACAGTGTCACCGGAAATTGTTGAGGCCCGCCGCGAGTTGCTGGGGCTCAATCTCCCCCTGTGGGAACAGTATCTCCGCTTCTGGCGCGGCCTGTTCACCGGTGACCTAGGGACATCAATCATGACCGGCTTACCGGTTGGCGATATCATCGGCTATCAGTTGCCTGCCACCCTGAGTCTGGCACTGCCCGCCTTCCTCGTAGCTATCGGCCTGGCTATTCCCCTTGGTGTCACCATGGCAGTCATCACCCGCAATGGCCGCGCTCGAAGAACCGAACTGGGTTTTGTCGGTACGTCGGTGGTGATGGGAACAATCCCCGATTTCATCTACGGAATCATCTTCATCGCCCTATTTGGTGTCTCTCTTCATTGGCTCCCTGTCGCAGGACGGCGAGGATTCACCTCCTACATTCTTCCTGTCGTGGCTCTAGCCATTGCTCCGATCCTCGTCCTTGCCCGCATTGTCCGGGTTGAGGTCCTCGCAGTTCTGAGGACCGACTATGTCCGTACGGCCAGAGCCAAGCGCTTGGCGAACTGGCAGATCTACACCAAACACGCGCTTCCTAACGCCATCACGGCCACCCTAACCCTCGCCGGAATGCTCCTGGCCACGATGTGTATCTCCACCGTCTTTGTCGAAAACATCTTTGCGTGGCCTGGCTTGGGGCAAACCATCGTTGGTGCGATCACCTCCAAGGACTACCCGGTAGCCCAAGCCATCATCTTGATCTATGCACTGGCTGTCATCATCATCAACACCGTGGTGGATCTCGTACTGGCGATCATCGACCCGCGCTCAACTGTCAGTGAGGGATGATGGCGACACCGATCAAACGAGCCTTCCGCACTCCCCTAGCTTTCGCAGCACTGGTGATGATCAGCATCGTTGCCCTGCTGGCGATCTTCGGACCAATCATCTGGGGCGCACAAGCCAGTGAAGTCAATATCTCCAATATGCTCGCCCCGCCCTCCTGGGAACACTGGGCAGGAACTGATGCTCTGGGCAGAGATCTCTTCACCCGGGTTCTGGTCGCTACACGACTGACAGTTCTGCTGACCTTAGAAGCAACTGCTATCGGAGTCAGCGGCGGAATCCTCTTCGGGTGTGGGCCCTTCCTGCTCGGACCTCGATTCGGTAAAGCCGTCACCTGGTTCATCGGTATCGCAGTGGCTTTCCCAGGGCTGCTCCTGGCCCTGTTCTTCGCAATCATCTTCGGTGCCGGGGCATCCAGTGCTGCCCTAGCCCTAGGTTTGGCCTCTGCACCATCTTTTGCCCGTCTCTGCCAGACCCTCGTCGCCGGAATCCTTGCCCGGGACTATGTGGGGGCCGCACAGATCAGCGGATCAGGCCGCTTTCGAATCCTGATCCGACATATTCTTCCCAATATTGGTGAGCCTCTGATCGTCAACGCCACAATCGGAGCGGGCTCTGTTCTGCTGTCTTTCGCGGGTCTATCTTTCCTGGGTCTGGGAGTCCAAGCCCCTGCCTATGACTGGGGGCGCTTATTGATGGAGTGCCTACGCTCGATCTATGTTCACCCCATCGCCTCGGTGACCCCCGGGGTTGCTGTGGTGCTGGCTGGCTTGGCTTTCAATCTCACTGGGGAGTCACTAGCCCATGCGCTGGGGATCACCTCACTGGGTGACCTCGGCCTTCGCGCGAAGATTCGCTCACTGCGCCACGACCCCAGCATTACCCTTGACACCGACGAACCAACCCAGGATGCCATTGTGTGCGTGCGAGACCTGCATGTGGGATTCCCCGCTGGACTGGATATCGTCGAACCGGTACGCGGGGTCTCTTTCGATATCTTCGCTGGTGAGGCTGTGGGCCTAGTCGGTGAATCCGGGTGCGGGAAGTCTCTGACAGCGCTGGCGGTTGCCCAGCTTCTCGAAGAACCTGCACAGGTATGGGCGCACAGTCTTATCTTCCATGGCACAGAGCTCCTAGACTGCGGAAATGACAACAAAGAAACAACCAAGGCGAGAAATCATCTGCTTGGCACCTCAATGGCTATGATCTTTCAGGATCCGATGACCTCACTGAATCCCACCCGACGAGTCGGAGAACAGTTAGCGGAGTTAGGACGAGTCCACGGCGGGCTGAACCATCGTCAAGCCAGACTTCGTGCGATAGAACGACTCGGTGCAGTGCGCATCACCAATCCGGAACGACGAGCCCGCCAGTACCCCTACGAGTTCTCAGGCGGGATGCGCCAGCGAGCGATGATCGGGGTGGGTGTCATGCTCACACCAAAGCTCATTATCGCCGATGAACCCACCACAGCCCTCGATGTCATCGTACAAGAGCAGATCCTGGATCTTCTTGGGGCTATTAGGCGCGAAGACGGCGCTGCACTGCTGCTCATCAGCCATGATGTCTCGGTCGTACGCGAAGTATGCAGCCGGATCTTGGTGATGTACGCCGGGCGGATTATCGAAGAACTGCCCAGCGCCGATCTTGATCAAGCGCGTCACCCTTACACCCGCTTGCTGGTTGCCGCCGTACCAAATATGACCACAGACATTACCCAACCCTTGCCCACGATCCCTGGGCGTCCTCCCGAACCTGGGCCGATCGTCGGCTGCAGTTTTTCTCCTCGCTGCCCGCTTGCCGATGACCGCTGCCGAAGCACAGACCCAGATCTGATCACCAATGGGAACACTCGGGTCGCGTGTTGGCATGCTGGTCAACCCCTGGTGCAGATAGCGGAGGTGGTGGAATGAGTGAATTGACATTCCACGATGTCAGCGTGCACTTTGGTACGAGTCGTCACCGGCTGATCGCTGTCGATCATGTGAACCTCACTGTTGGCTCTGCGGGGATTCTGGGGCTGGTTGGCGAATCAGGAAGCGGCAAGTCAACGCTGGCACGCGCCGCAGTGGGACTAGCACCAATCACAACCGGAACCATCACCTTGGGAGGCAAACCGGTACCCATGAAGGGGAAGAATCGCCCCCTTGCCATGATCTTCCAGGATCCCAGTGCCTCCCTCGACCCGCGGATGAGCGTGGGTGACTCCATCTGGGAGGCAGGACGAGGAGCCCATGGCGGCGAGGACAAACAATCGACGATCACCCATCTGCTGTCTCTGGTTCACCTCGATCCCAAACATGCGAAGTCCTACCCCGGACAACTCTCAGGTGGGCAGCGTCAAAGAGTCGCCATTGCTCGCGCTCTTGCAGGAAAACCCCAGGTCATCATCGCTGATGAGATCACATCGAGTCTGGATGTCTCCAGCCAGGGAGCGATCCTCAACCTTGTCCGCGAACTCGTCGATGAGTTAGCGCTGACGATGCTCTTTATCTCCCATAACCTTGCGGTGGTGCGCTATGTCTCCACCCGATTTGCAGTGATGTACTCCGGGCGTATCGTTGAAGAAGGCGAAACATCAGCGATTATCGACACACCCAGCCACGAGTACACCCGTCAACTACTGGCCGCAATACCAGGCGGCTCCTCATGAAAGGACAACAATGAATACAATTGACCCTGCTCACTGGCAGGAACGTCTCGACACGATTGCAAAACAGTCAGGGGTCGTGGGTGCCGTGTTAGGAATTCTGCGTTTGGCCGATGGTGAACCAGATGAGATGGTACGGCTCGCCACAGGTCTGCTCAACTACAACACTGGGCGAGAAACAACCGTGGACTCCCTCTTCCAGATCGGTTCCACCACAAAGACTTGGACAGCCACCGTCATCATGCAGTTGGTTGACGAAGGCAAGATCAGTCTCGATCAGCCTGTCAAAGAGATTCTTCCCGACTTCAGACTCAGCACCGATGAGCTGACGGATAACGTCACTGTTCGTCACTTACTGAATCACACCTCAGGGTTAGATGGTGATGTTTTCATTGACACAGGACGCGGGGATGATTGCCTGGAGAAATACATGACTGTCCTCGAAGAAGCTGTCGCGATCTTCCCGCTTGGCGCGACCTGGTCCTACTGCAATTCGGGGTTCTCGATCCTTGGGAGGATCATCGAGGTCGTCACCGGCCAACTCTGGGATCAGGCGATGCGCGAGCGTCTGTTCGAACCGCTCGGATTGACTCATACCAACACCCTGCCCGAAGAAGCGATCCTTTTCGACACCGCGGTCGGCCATCTGGTGGGGCTGCCTGAGCCGAAGGTCACCCCAGCCTGGGTGCTGATGCGCAATGCCGGTCCAGCCGGTCTGATCAACGCCAGTATCGCCGATCTCTTAGCCTTCGGTCGCCTCCACATCAATGGCGGCAAAGCACCCAACGGTACGCAGGTTCTCGCCGAAGAGCGGGTTCTGGAACTGCGTGCATTCTCCGCTGATGTCCCCGAGAAGTACCTTCTCGGTGACTCCTGGGGTCTGGGAATCGAGCGCTTCAAGTGGAGCGGAGAAGAACTATTCGGTCATGACGGAAACACCCTCGGTCAAGCTGCCTTCCTGCGTTTCTACCCTGCTGGAAACCTGGTCGTGGCGCTGCTCACCAATGACTCCTCTGCCCATGAGCTCTATCACCAACTCTTCGGCGAGATCTTCGATGAACTGTGCGGAATCACCATTCAGCCGATGCTGGAACTACCCGAGGATCCACCCACTCTCGACATCACCGATTGGCTGGGCACCTATGAGCGGGCCAGCGTACTCTTTGAAATTCGAGACACCGACGATGGTCCTATCTTCAAGGCAACTCAGAAGGGTGAACTGGCTGAACTGGAAGAAACCCCGGTGATGGAATACCCGATGACACCAGTACGCGAAGGACTCTACAGCGTCTTCCCCGAAGACATGAAGATCAATGTTCCCGTGTGGTTCTATCAACTCCCCACCGGCGAGCGCTATATTCACTTCGGCGCGCGGGCAACGAGGAAGGTAAGCTGATGCGGATCACTGCGGTCATCCCCCAACGGGTGTCGATTCCGCTGCATGAACCCTTTGTGATCTCCTTAGGTGCCATCGATGCCGTCGATACTGTGTTGGTGCGCATCGAGACCGATGAGGGATTAGTCGGAATCGGCGAGGGTTCTGCGGTGGGTTTCGTCACTGGCGAGACTACTGACACCGTGCTGGGCGCTATCGATCAGTTCACACCAATGCTGCTCGGGCTCAACCCGTACGCCATTGAGCACATCCATCATCAAATGGATCGGATCCTAGTCAGAAATGGTTCAGCGAAGGCTGCGATCGACATCGCATGCTACGACCTGATGGCTCAGGCGGCTGGCTTGCCTCTCTATCAGTTCCTCGGTGGCACAAGCGGCGAGGTTCGGATAGATCAGACCATCGGATTGGGTCCCCCGGATGTCATGGCCCGGCAAGCAGCCTCAATCGTCGCCGCCGGATATACCGAGATTAAGATCAAGGCCGGCAGTGATGAGGAACTCGACCGTAAAGCAATCGGGCTGATTTCTGCCGCTGCTCCCGGTGCGCGTCTGAAAGTAGATGCCAACCAAGGCTGGACGGTACCCACAGCAATGTCAATGCTCGGTATCTATGCCGTTTATGGTGTATCGCTGGTTGAACAGCCCCTGCCGCACTGGGATATCGAGGGGATGGCCTATTTGCGCTCCCACTCCCCTATCCCGATTATGGCGGACGAGTCCTGTTTCACTGAACACGATGCGTCTGTGATCGTACGCCGTAACGCTGCTGATCTGATCAACATTAAGCTCATGAAGTGCGGTGGGATCTATCGGGGGCTGCAGATCAACACAATCGCCGAAGCAGCCGGTATCGAATGTATGGTGGGTTGCATGCTCGAATCCCGGGTGG
The DNA here is from genome assembly GCA_009781325.1 of Propionibacteriaceae bacterium. GTDB lineage: Bacteria > Actinomycetota > Actinomycetes > Propionibacteriales > Propionibacteriaceae > WQYJ01. Next base: position 13,595 of record WQYJ01000021.1, read on the forward strand.
CTATTGCAGCCGGTGCTCACTTAGTGGCGTCGAGAGCCAATATCCGCCACGCTGACCTGGATTCCTTCACCGACTTTGATGATTCTTCCGTGGTGAGTTCTGCCTTCGGGTTTGTCCCTCCGGTTATTTACCTCAGCGATGAACCAGGGATCGGGGTGAAACTCAAGGTTTAGTGACCGGTGCTGACATCACGCAGGTAAAAGCGGCATTGATGTTCACCGATGGCCGTGTGCAGATCACACCGAGGTCATCATCTTTCACCGATACGTTAGTGAGTCCTGGCTTGCCTTGGGTGAGGTTCGCATAGGAACCATCGGGATTCAGTTCTGCGTAGATGGTTTCATAGGACCAGGTCACGACTGTCCCTGTTGTGAGGGTCTTTCCTGCAGGCAGGGCCGTACAGCGGCCTGCCTGGATATCAGCCAAGGTACGCTGCCCAGCCGGGCAATCCCAGCCCTTCTTATCAACGAGCAGCTTCAGGTCAGGGATAAAGAAGAAGCCGTTCACCAGGGGCGGGCTTGGCAGAGTATTGACGATCACCGTCACATCCACATCGCCGGCATTATGGACCGGTGTTGTACAGGTCAGTGTGGTGGGTGAGGTCACGTTCACCGAGGTGACAACAGCGTTGCCGAAGGTGATCACCGTCTCATCAACGTCGTACACCATGGAGTCGATGACACCATAGGCTCCAGGCTTTGAAGCAGGAAGAAGAGAGTCGGTGCGCAGGGCATGCCAGCCGTACACAGTGGAACCATTCACCGTCCACGCAGCAGGCGCAGCCGGGACACCGGGGTCTTGGAGAACCCCGGAAACATAGATTCCGTCAAGATAGGTGATGAACCCTGTCCCCTTAATCGAACAGACCTCTCCTCCCCAAATACTGCCTTGACTAGGCGTGATCGAGGAAATGGAAACCGAATCACTGCGATAGAGGTACGGCAGGGAGCCATCCATGGGCTTGACCTTGCCTCGTTCATCGGTCCAGATTGCTGTCACAGCAGCGATTCCGGAACCTTCTCCGTCGAGCATGGATGCTGGGGCTGCGCATGTCGCTTCTGTTGTCGAGATGACCGTAAGATCCGTGCACGTCTCACTGACCATCACTGATCCTGGACCTAACCCGGAAAAGATCACAGACATGCCGTTGTAGGGTGTGGGGTTCGGAGTCGGGCCTGTGATTGAGCCGACGGTGGACCAGTTGTCAAAGAACTGCTCCGAGACCGAGTCATAGAGTCCATATTTGCCTGTGTCTTCATCGTAGGCAGGGGTCCCATCGAACTTGACAACGCCTGACTCGTTGATAGAGAAGGCATAGATAGTCCCGGTAAAGAAGCTATGGTAGTTCGGAGTAACCGAACCAATAATAATGGTGCCGTTGTTTCCAATGATGGGTGTGTAGGAATAGGGCTTGGAACCGCCGAAAGCAGAACCGCGGCCGGTGATCACCGTGTGGATGCTTCCCATCGACAAGGCATCCAAAGGCATGACCTCAGCATCTCTGTAATAGAACAGCGGTTGAGCCATGGCGAAGAAGGCCTTCGAATCAAGACGAATGCGAGGCAAAGCAAGTCCAGTACTCCAAACAATCTGTTCCAGACCGTTTTCGACAGAGTAGGTGACGCTCACCTCGGTGTTAGCAGTGAACGCAATTCCGGTGCTGATACCTTCATAGCCGTTGAACTTGATAAAGGGCACCGGAATATAACGAGGAGGCCCATCAAAACCTTGACCATGGATGGTGACGACTTGCCCGCCCTTGATGGGGCCAACATCAGGAGTGATGCTGGTGATCTCCATCCTTGTGGCTGCTTGGGCAGGGACAAGGCTTGTGCCGAAAATCACCAGTCCTGCCAGACCTGAAATGAGCAGGCAGACAGACATGATGCTCACAAGTAGTTTGCGGCTTACAGACATCAGACTCCTCCTGTCTCATAGTTGTCTTTGCTGCTGACGCAGCGGTCCCACCTCGTGTAGAACGTAAAAAAGCATCCAGTAATTCCCTGGCTGATTAGAGTAAGCCTGTCGCCGAGGCGACGGTGTGCCAACATCGTCAGCCTCCTTTCTGAATATGGGTTGGATGCTCGGCGTCCCTGCGGTGGTTCCTGTAGAACAGGCTCAAGACGAGCATGGCCAGTCCTGTGATCGACACCACCACAGTGAAGGGGATCATGTCCGGTGGAATTAACGACCATCCGCCTGTGGGTGCCCCCGATGAATCGGACTCACCTGACGAGTCTGTTTCCTTGTCCTTCGATGGGTCGTCGGGTTCATCGGTGAGTTCGACCATGATGACCCGTACGGTGAAGTTCAGCGTGGATGTGTCACCCGAC
>WQYJ01000022.1 GCA_009781325.1 Propionibacteriaceae bacterium
GCTATTGGGGACGCAGAGGCCGAAAAACTAGCCTGCGAGTATGAGGATCTCTACGAGGTGGCCCCTGAATTGCGAGTTGGAGGAGAGCGGCACTCGTCCTTGGTGTACTCCGCCAAACTGGAGATCGCCATGAGTTCCTTCTTGGAAGCCCATGATGCGAAGGCCTTCACCACCAACTTCGAGGACCTTGGAGCCTTGGAACAATTGCCGGGTATGTCGGTCCAAAGGCTCAGCGCAGCCGGATATGGATTCGGGGCAGAGGGGGACTGGAAAACAGCCTTGCTGGTTCGCGTAGCGAAGGTCATGGGCGCCGGTCTTCCAGGCGGTGCATCGTTGATGGAGGACTATACCTATCACCTGGTTCCTAGTGCTGAGAAGAGCCTTGGAGCCCACATGCTGGAGGTCTGCCCATCGCTGACAACCGCCACCCCCAAGGTAGAAATCCACCCGCTGAGTATCGGTGGGCGCAGTGATCCTGTTCGCTTTGTCTTCGATGCAGATCCAGGGCCTGGAATCGTGGTCGGTATGGCTGACATGCGCGATCGGTTCCGCCTGTCGGGTAATAACGTCACCTTGATACCTCCGGACGCACCGATGCCGAACCTGCCCATTGGTCGTGCCGTGTGGGTGCCAGAACCTGACTTCTATACCGCAGCAGCCTGCTGGCTGATGTCCGGCAATTCCCACCACACAGCAATGTCAACAGCCATCACAGCAGCTCACTGGCGTGAGTTTGCCCGCATGGCGCAAACAGAGTTCGTCCTCATTGATGCCACCACCACCAAGGCGAACTTCGAAGACCGCCTGATATGGAACTCAGCGTACTATCGGCTGGCTCGCGGGTTGTGAGTCAAGAATCCCACTCAGGGGTCCTCATTATTGAGTCATGTGCGAGGCCTCCAGGATGTCGGTCTACTGAGACAGTAGAAGGTATAGAAATCAGGATTTCGCAGCGATACCATTGTTTACTAGAGAAGGAATCATGACTCTTCTGCTGGAAGGTGATTCTTAGGAAAGAGGGAAGGCGTGTCTGGCAAGAAGTCTCGTCTGCTCATAGTTGTTCTCATTGGAGTGATTCCACTGACGCTCTCCGTGATATCGACTTCTCTTGCTTCTGACCCACTCCGTCCCATAGAAATCGATCACGCAGGTTTGCTAGAGCACACTGGGGTTGCAGCCGCAGAGTTTGACCTAGAGTGGTCGGTTCTTACTTCAAGAGTTGGAGAAGCGGTGCCCAATGATTATTCTGGAGCACTTATTAGGGGCGGGAAATACATCGTAGGATTCAAGGGATTCCCGCCAGATAATGCGCTTCAAATCTTGGCGAAATTCCCAACTGAATATGTTCTTGTGACTAACCTAGGCTTTTCACAGCAAGATATCATTTACACATCAGAACGTATTGTGAATGAAATTGTCGAAAAACTACCCGGAACGGCTGTAGGCATATCACCATCTGTTCTTTTGCCAGAACTGACCGTAATAATCGACCCTGACACCTTGCCGAGCCCCTGTGAATTCAATTTTGAGCATCTGCAGCTCCTGACCGATAGTTTGGATATTAAGGTTGTTTTTGCTGCTGTCGAAACAGTAACCACAGCAGTCGACGGCCAACCAACGGGCTAGAGGGTTGTGACTCCGGGGTGCGACTAAGGCCGAAAAGGCAGTTCATCAGCTAGTATACATAATATGCAACCACCTTTTGAAGACGATTTCTCTGACGTACCCTCCCAGCAGCCCGCATGGTATCCATCTACAGATCCAGCTAAGCCCCCCTCGATTGATCTTGCTCAGATCCTGAAGGTTTCGTTCCGGCTCTATAAGGCTCGGTTCAAATCTTTCATGGGTGCTGCCGGTATCAGTGTTGCGGTTATGATCGCTATCTGTGCTCTCTTCACCGTGGGAACAGTTATTGCTGCGAACCGGTGGGAAGCGGCAGGATCGGATTTTCACAGCGCTGAGATACTCTTCTTGACCGTGTCATTGTGGATGGTTTTCCTCATGTTGGGAACCCTGGTGGCTGCATGGTGGGCATCATTGATGTGCTGCTCCATCGCCGACTCTGAGCTGACCTGTCAACCGCGGTCGGTTCGTCAAGCAGCCAAGACAGTGATGCCAGGCTTCAAATCTCTTGCTCTGCTCATGGTGATCATCTCCATCGGTTTCGGACTGCTCACCTGGGGTGTCCTGGCATGGTACACATATATCGTTGGCTCGCTCGGCCCCGATACTTCCATATGGACAAGCATCACCCTGTCGATGGGTGTGCTGTTTGTACTCGGACTGATAGCAATGGTGGTGTCGTACTACCTCAGTGTGAAATGGTTCGTGGCTTTCCCTGCCATCATCGGGGAGAAGGTTGGTATTTGGAAGGCTCTGTCCCGGAGTTGGCAGATCACGAAAGGGTCTTCCGGGATGATCCTAATAATCGTCATCGTCACCACCATCGTCTTGGGCACACTGAGTCAGATCATTGCGGTTCCGGCAGGATTGATGTCGCTGCCTGTGTGGTTTGTTGGCAACAGCCCTATGGCAACCATCATGGTGAGCATGGTCCTGACTGTGATCCTGAGCTTTGCTTTCGTGATGGTCACACTTCCGATCACGCCCATCCTGTCTCAGGTGGTTTACCGAGACAGAATTGCTTGCGGGCAGAAGTAGGCAAGAAGACCCGAGTATGGGCCTGACAAGGGATTCCATACCGGGGCCAGGTCCCATGGATCATTCAACCCCCGGTCATCCTGCCGCCAGGCAGGACCCCCGGCGGCTGATGTAGGGTCTGGGGGTGGATCTTTACCCAAGTCCATACTTCGGCTGCCGGGGGTCCTGCCTTCGGCAGGATGACGGGGGGTTGGTATGCCAGGGGGCCTATGGCATGTTTCTGTATCGCAGTTCTTGACTCGTGGAACTCAGCCCCCGGTCATCCTGCCGTCAGGCAGGACCCCCGGCGGGCGATGTAGGGTCTGAGGGGTGGATCTTTACCCAAGTCCATACGTTGGCTGCCGGGGGTCCTGCCTGGCGGCAGGATGACCGGTTTGGGGCCCTATGGCCGGGGTGGGGCCCTATGACCGGGGTGGGGGCCCTATGACCGGGGGGTGGGTTTTTCTTGGGAGTCTTGGCGGTGGCATACATTCTGCGGTAATTACCCCCAGCGCTCAACTCCTCGGTCAGCCTGCCGTCAGGCAGGCCCCCGGCAGCAGCGGTAGTTCAACGACCCGAGTGGGGACCTGACAAGGGATAGGACAGATATCCTTTAGAATAGATAGTATGCAACCTCCCGTTGGTCCCCCGGGCCCCGCGCCGTACCCTCCCCAGCAGCAGCCAGGATGGTATCCGCCTCCAATGCCGCCGAGTCCCGCCTCGCTCGATTTCGGTAAGGTCTTCACACTGTCATTTGCGATCTACAAGGAAAAGATCAAGTCGTTTATCCCGGTTGGAATCATCGTCATGGCAGTCACCTTTGTCATAACTGCCATCACCGCTGTGGTGAGTATCTTCTGGATCTCAACAGGAGCCGTTAATGATCTGGACGCTCTGTTAGGCGCCGGCTTCTTGTGGTTCGTCATTGTCCTCACTGGTGTGATCTCTCTTGTGTCCCTCACTGCTAGCTGGTGGGCTGGGCTTGTTTGTTGTGCTCTAACAGACGCCCACCTTCTCGGCGAAGAGATCACCATCAGACAGGCGACGAAGAACACGGCCAAGTCCCTGGTGTCGCTTTTACCTGTGGGTGCCGGGGTTGTCCTAGTAATCATGGGGGTTTTCGCGCTCTTCTCCGCATGGATGATATCCATAATCGTCTCCATGGACGGCCCCCCTGACGTTATTCCTTTGATCATCGTGCAGATGGCGGGATTCTTTCTAGGGTTCTTCTTGCTGGTGGTCCTTGCGATGATCGCGTCCTACTTCCTCAACGTCAAATGGTTTGTTGCTTTTCCAGTGATGGTCAGTGAACAGACCACAATCATCAAGGGCTGGAAACGCAGTTGGGCAATTACGAAGACAGCCGGAGGATGGATCCTTCTCATCATCATCCTTGTGGGCATGGCTATGGGTTTTGTTATGTCCATCCCCATGATTCCCACGGCCTTTATTTCCTTCACAGGCGAACAATTGGGCGCAGCCGGAGCGATCGTACCCTCAATCGTGAGTTACCTCATCACCTGGGCTGTCCTGATCCTGGTGATGCCAGTCATGCCTATCATTTCCCAGGTTGTGTACCGCGAGAGGCTGCAGCGAACCCCGAGTCTGCAGGTTTGAGATGACCAATGCGCTCGATCGTGAGATTGCGGTCTACCTCGACCATCTCAAGGCCGAGCGCGGCCTGTCTACCCATACCATTGCCGCCTATAGCCGTGATCTAGCACGGTACGCCGAGTATCTGCGGGCAGCAGGGATTACCGAACCCTGTGCCATTGACCGCATCGCAGCGGCTGGGTTTCCCATACAACTAGCTGCACAGGGTCTGGCCGCCTCCTCGGTCGGCAGGATGACTGTTGCCGTACGAGGACTGCATCGGTTCTGGGCTGATGAGGGAATCACCGCGATAAACCCAGCGCAGATGATCAACCCTGCTGCTCCTGGAAGACGCCTTCCCAAAGCACTCACCATTGATCAGGTCGAGGCACTGATTGAAGCGACCGGCGGCCGTCATCCAGGTGCACCTCCTGATCAGATCCGCGATTGGGCACTGGTCGAAGTTCTCTACGGTACGGGGGCTCGCATCTCAGAGGTGTTGGATTTAGATGTCGAAGATGTCATTCGGATGCTGGCCGATGAAACGATGGGACTGAAGTTCACCGGCAAGGGCAACAAGCAAAGAATCCTTCCTGTAGGCCGATTCGCGCGCGAAGCTATGCAGGAATGGCTGGTTCGTGGGCGCCCAGCCGTACTCGCGAGCCGGGCAACCTCCGCTTTCTTTCTGAATATCCGCGGCGGACGGCTTTCCCGTCAGAGCGCCTTCAACCGAATTCTGGCCCTTGGCCACAAGGCCGCGATCACACAAGAGATCTCGCCTCACACCCTGCGTCATTCCTATGCCACCCACTTGATTGATGGGGGAGCAGATGTTCGTGTTGTCCAGGAGTTGTTGGGGCACTCCAGCGTTGCCACCACCCAGATTTATACCCTGATTACTGTCGACCACCTGCGCGAGGTCTATCGTGTCAGTCATCCCCGTGCCGTAGAATAGGGGAGTTGACCTCACAGAACCGAGGTCAGAGAGGGCAAGGTGCGATGAACCTTCTGGACAAGATCCTTCACATGGGTGAAGGAAAGCTCATCAAGAAGCTGCAAGTTGTGGCTGATCAGGTGGCCAGCATTGAAGAAGACTATCTGGAGATGAGCGACGACGAGTTGAAGTCGCAAACCGCAGATTTCAGGTCACGCTTTGAGAAAGGCGAATCCCTGGACTCTCTGATGCCAGAGACCTTTGCCACAGTACGCGAAGCCACCCGGCGCGTACTCGGTAAGAGACACTTTGACGAGCAGATCATGGGCGGAGCAGCCCTCCATGCTGGAACCATCGCTGAAATGAAGACTGGTGAAGGAAAGACCCTGGTCGCCGTGCTTCCCTCGTACCTGAACGCCGTCGCCGGCAATGGTGTCCATGTGGTGACAGTCAATGACTATCTGGCGAAGTTCCAATCCGAACAGATGGGCCGCATCCACCACTTCCTCGGTATGGAGACCGGAGTCATCCTGGCGCAGATGACTCCTGCTGAACGTCGTGTGGCCTATGCAGCCGACATCACCTACGGAACTAATAATGAGTTCGGTTTCGATTTTCTGCGCGACAATATGTCACTGAGTCTCAATGACTGCGTCCAGCGCGGCCACCATTTCGCCATTGTGGACGAGGTTGACTCCATTCTGATTGACGAGGCTCGTACTCCTCTGATCATTTCTGGTCCCTCGGAAGAAAACTCACAGTGGTATCCCGAGTTCGCCCGCATTGCGCTGACACTGAAGCGTGACAAGCATTATGAGGTCGATGAGAAGAAGAAGACAGTCGCTGTCCTAGAGGACGGCATCACCGCTGTTGAGCAGCGTCTGGGGATTGAAAACCTCTATGAGTCAGCCAATACTCCTCTGATTTCGTTCTTGAACAACTCGATCAAGGCCAAGGAACTCTTCAAGCGCGACAAGGACTATGTTGTTGCTGATGGTGAGGTTCTGATTGTTGATGAGTTCACTGGGCGTACTCTGATCGGGCGTCGTTATTCTGAGGGTCTTCACCAGGCTCTGGAAGCCAAGGAAGGCGTGGAGATCAAGGCTGAGTATCAGACTCTGGCGACGATCACCTTGCAGAACTATTTCCGTATGTACGAGAAGCTCTCCGGGATGACTGGTACTGCCCAGACTGAAGAGTCTGAGTTCCAGAAGATTTATGGTTTGCGGGTTCTGCCGATTCGTACCCACTTGCCGATGATCCGCGAGGATAAGAAGGACTTTGTGTATCGTACGGAGACCGCGAAGTTCGATGCGATTGTCGCTGATGTGGTGGAGCGCAATGATGTGGGTCAGCCGGTTCTGATCGGTACCGCGTCGGTAGCAAAGTCGGAGGAGTTGTCGAGGCGTCTGAAGATGGCTGGTGTTCCTCACCAGGTTCTGAACGCCAAGCAGCATGCTCGTGAGGCGGCGATCATCGCTCTGGCTGGTCGCAAAGGCGCGGTCACTGTGGCGACCAACATGGCTGGTCGTGGTACCGACATTATCTTGGGCGGCAACCCTGAGTTCCTCGCTGATGCTTTGCTGCGTGAACGCGATCTTGACCCGGTTGAAACCCCGGATGAGTACGAGGCTGCCTGGCCTAAGGCGGTTGAGGAGATCACCGAGCAGGTTGCTGCTGAGCACGATGAGGTGGTCTCTGTCGGTGGACTCTATGTGATCGGTTCTGAGCGCCACGAAGCTCGCCGTATCGATAATCAGCTTCGAGGCCGCTCCGGTCGTCAAGGTGACCCCGGTGAATCACGGTTCTATTTGTCACTCCAGGATGATCTGATGAGGTTGTTCAAGGGGGATATGGTTGATTGGTTCATGAGGGCGCTGAAGGTGCCCGACGATGTCCCGATTGAGGATAAGCGGATCACCAAGATGATCAAGAACGCCCAGGAGCAGGTTGAGGCCCAACACTTCGAAGCTCGTAAGAATGTTCTGAAGTACGACGATGTGATGAACCGTCAGAGGTATGTGGTTTATAAGGATCGCCGCAGCGTACTCGAAGGTGTCGATATTGAAGACCAGATTCGTGACACGGTCACCAAGGTCGTCACCGAATATGTCGAGGGTGCCACCGAGGGTTACGAGGAGGAGTGGGATCTGGAGCAGTTGTGGGCACAGATGATGACCCTGTATCCAGTAAAACTCAAGGAATCGAAGTTTGATGACGATCCGACCCAATCGGAGCTCACCGAAGCTTTCGTTGCCGATGCTCAGAAGGCCTATGACAAGCGTGAAGAAGACCTTGGCGAAGAGACCATGCGTACGGTGGAACGTCAGGTTTTGCTGACTGTTCTTGATCGTAAGTGGCGCGAGCATCTCTATGAGATGGATTATCTGCGTGAAGGAATCGGTCTTCGCTCCATGGCCCAGCGTGATCCGTTGATTGAGTATCAGCGTGAGGGCGCAGGGATGTTCCTGGAGATGATGGATTCGGTGATGGAAGAGGTTGTCTCCTTCCTGTTTAGGATCGAAGTTCAAAAGGCGGCTCCTGCTCCAAGACCGGTTGCTCCCCAAGAGGATAAGACCCGCCGCGATGCACGCCGTGCAGCCCGCCAGGCTCTGGCCGCCGAAGAAGCAGCGGCCCGCTCCGAGATTCATCTCACCGCCGATGGCTTGCTGGCCCCGGTTGTTCAGCGCGCTCAGGTCGTACGCAAAGCAGCCCCAGTTTCTGCTCAGTCCGTCCAAACCGCGTCGCTGCGTGAGGCTCGCCCCGGTGCTGCCGGTCGACGGAATAAGAAGAAGCGGTAGGCAGAAGAAACCATGGTGTTTTGTGTAGTTTTACCGTTGTGAACCTGTCCATTTGCCCCTAACTAAGTCGCGTTCAACCACCACCCTCTTCTCTGGTTTTGCATTGGCAGGTGGATCGTTGAGTTCGCGTTGCTCATCAGTGCACATAAACAATGTGCAGCCTGTTCATCTTTCTTCAAACAACTGATATTGTGATACGTATGAAGTATCAAGATACTTGGTAACTAAAGAGATGGGAAAGGATATGAAAAATCGTGCTAAAGGCTCCATCCAGGATCCGGGGGGGGGGTAAAAGAGCAGCAAGGTGAACACTTTGCATATCATCGAAGAAGAGGGTTGACGATCGTGGTAGCCATGGTGCTAATAGTCAGTGGATACCAATTGACTTTGGGTGCGTCTCAGGCAGAGGCGTACGCGACGACGGGATGTAAATTTGGGAGTAAAACAATTACCTGGAACTATTATTCCCCTAATTCTGGAATTCAGTATCAGTCACAGTGGGTCAATTCAGCCTCAAAATGGCACAATGCAACCAAACTTTCAGTGACACAGGGACCAGCATCTTCAGCCGATATGCTGTTTTATGCCGCAAGCTGGGGAAACAACGGATGGGATGGATATGCACCCGACTCCTTTAACTGTAAGAAAGGAGTTCATGCGAAGGGGATGCATGTTTATCTCAATACACACTACGCTGCTGGATACACATCAGCGATGAGAGAGTCTGTCATGGTTCATGAGATTGGTCATTACTTGGGACTACAGCATGTGGGAAGCAGCACCACTGTGTGCAGTAGCGTTACAATCATGAACCCTTTTACTAGCCGCAGATGGAGCGACTGTTCTGTGAATGCTCCAAGGGCTGATGACATCAACGGCGTTAATGCGCAGTATTAGGAGGTTTCTGTCATGAGAATGAAACATACAATAGTGAGCTTCGTGATCGTATCAGTTTTGGTGGCTTGCGCGACAGCGAGCTGTTCCAGTCCAGATCTGTTATATGACGAAGAGCATCCCAATTATCGAGGTTCGGTCAGTCTGGTCTACTACTTCGAGACGATGGCAGCGCTCGAGGAGGCATCTGACTTCTCGGCGCGTGGTATTGCCGGTAGTAGTCGAGTTGAAGTTCTACATGAGGTACCTTTTACACTCACGGACTTTACTATTACCGCTAGTTCCGATGAGTCGATGATTGGGGAAACGATTACTATTCGACAAACTGGCGCAACTGATTATCGGCTGGAAGGTGTTACTGATTTATTGCGATCAGGAAGAGAGTATTTACTGGTGCTATCGGCTTTCACGCTTGATGCTAGAAAACTGGTTACTGGACAATTTGTCATCACTGGGGAGCAAGGAGGATGGCTAATAACACCTAGAGATGTAGTTCCCATCTTCGACGACTCATTGGCGCTAGCACATAACCTGAGTTGGCAACAGGTTGATCAGTTATTGGCAGAGAGAACCCAATAATGCTCCACATCTTCCCGAAGATCTCCAACTCCAGCACAATCATTCGACAGAAGAAGAGAAGGCGGAAGGTTGATGGTAGTCAGCGATGAAACTCACAGTTGTTCACGGAGACATCACAGAGCTGAACATTGATGCCATCGTCAATGCAGCCAATAGTTCACTTCTCGGCGGTGGGGGAGTTGATGGGGCAATCCATCGAGCGGCAGGCCCGGAGTTACTAGCCGAGTGCAGGTTATACGGTGGCTGCAAGACTGGGCAGGCAAAGGCGACCCAAGGCTATAACCTGCTAGCGAAGTACGTGATTCACACGGTTGGTCCGGTATGGAACGGCGGATCCTTAGGTGAAGCAGATCTCCTACGAGATTGCTACCTCAACAGCCTCCAGCTTGCTTCCTCACTCGGCGTTTCGTCCATAGCCTTTCCCTGCATTAGCACAGGGATCTATCGTTTTCCGAAACAGGCGGCTGCTCAGATTGCTGTGGATACTGTCACCGGCTTTGGCGATGAATCCTCACTCACCGATGTGACCTTCGTATGCTTCGATAGTGAAAGCTTCGATATCTATGAGACGTTGCTCGCCTAGCCTTGTGGCTCCAAGAAGGGGGTTTTGATTCAGCTATGAATGTGAAGTTTGATGTCAGGCATCCACCACTAGGTTTTCTTCGATCACACCATACGATTGCACTGGCAAGCCTCACTAGTGTTTTTGTGTTGGTCCCATCTGGATGCTCAGTGGTGGGCATGGAGACCCCAACACAAGTGCAGGACACAAGCCCGTCTGGCTGCAGGATAGTGGACGGTAGCCCAGAGTTCTATGGACCGTGGAAAACTGAGTTCGAAGGAGCCTATAACCGCACTGCTAATGAACTTGCCAAGCAGATACTCTGCAGCGATGAGATCACTTCGGAAGATATCGCCGCTCTCAATGCGGTATACGCATCTTGTTTAGCTGAGGTTGGTATTACGGACGTGGAGTTCGACGATTACGGAGGACTGAAGATCACTACTGGGCCAGAAATCTCAGATTCATTCCTAGACCGAAGAGTCGAGCTTTGTGAAGATGAAACTGGCTGGGGTCAGGTCATTCCGGTAGTTTACGAATCCAGACAAAACCCGAACAAGATGGATCTGGATCAACTGATTGCCGATTGTTTGGTTCGGGTTGGTTTGGAATCACCGGGATTCAGTGGAACTGACGTTGATGCTGAGTACTCAGGGGATGGCATCCCCTTCGAGCATATTACTGACAGACAACTCCTTAATTCGTGCCTTCACAACCCTCTGGGCACTGGTTAGTGTAGACCGAGAGCCTAAACAGGAGTTCCTCCACCTTGGCTCGAACCAGGAACCTGCGGATTAACAGTTCGACCCTCGGCCAATAAAACGTCCATGTCAACCAAGTCGTTCGTAGACTGTGGCGCGGTTGTCGACCGTAATGACCATGATGATGAGTTCTTGATGCGCCAGTGAATAAATGACACGGTAATCTCCCACGCGAAGTCTGCGTAGTTGAGGATCTGCTCGTAAGCTGGTCGTATCCAGGCCGTAGGGATCCTTTTCCAACTCTGTAAGCTTCTTGAGAATGCGCATGGCATGGCTTTTCGTGATTGCCCGCAGGTCCTCTTGTGCCTCTGGTCGAAAGATGACCTGCCATTTCTCAGTCACTGCGTGCCATCGTTTCCCTGATGACATCCTCAAGTGGGATACCAGGAGCAGTATTCGCCAGGCGTTCCTTCACTACACGCAGTGTTTCAGCCTCGTCCAACTCTTCAAAGCGCTGGAGCATATCGTAGGAAACGATGGCAGCTACCCTCTTGCCATTGCGGGTGATAATCGTAGGCTCCACCGATGCACGGCGAACAACTTCAGACAGTTGCTCTCGTACTTCACGAATAGGCTGTTCAAGAACTTGACTCATATGTACAAAGTGTACGCATGAGTCCAGGTTTGATCAAGCTATCAAGCGGCAGAGATGCAGACAACCGACCAGTTGTGTTCGCCCTAGCCCATGATGAGGTCGGTGCACATCCATTCGCTGCCTCTGCGTGTCACCCGTAGTGCAGCAGCTCTGTGATGAGTGGGGGTTGCTAGGCGCAGAGTAACTTCCGCTGATTTCCCGGACATCGGTTGGATACGTACAGACGCTAGGCGTACCCGTACTCCGGAGAACTCGGGTAGACGTGAGGCAAGGGCACGCAGTGATGATCGCGTGAAGTGAGTCTCAAGTTGGCTGAGTCCGCGTCTGCCGTCCAGTGTTTCTGCGACAGCGTGGGCATACCGTGTCGATATGATCTGCAGCGCTTGGTTGTCTTCATCAGTCATGCCATCCGATTCCTGCTTGCGGCGAGAGTGGGGGAGTGCTGGATCATCAATCTCCCCGATGCTCGGACAGGTATCGAAGGTAGTTGATGTCTGTTGACTGGCACCAGCATCAGGGTCCCACACCCACCCACGAGGCTGAGTGGGGCCAACAAGAAGACATTGAGCAGAACTAGGATCCAACATGGATCCACTATTAAACGTCGTCCTACTCCAGCACAAGGGGGTGCAGGTGAATCTGTGGATAACTCCAGGGAAATAATCAGTTTATGGTTTCACCTATCAGTGCTGGTGTGGTCGTTTTGTTGTGGTAGTCATCGCCCATGTGGAGGTCGGTACACTGGCACCAAGATCTAGATCCCACCCCCTAAAGACGGAACTGATTCAGTACGCTTCACCTTTTATTGTCGGAGAGACACCGTACAATCACGTGCTAGAGGTAGAACAGATAGATGCTAAGGCTTGAGCGAGGGTAGGAAGTGGCTGGATCAGAGCAAGAATCACGTGAAGCAAGTCACTGGAGCGACACGACGAGCAAAGCTCTCTGGTGGGCTACAGCTTACATGCTGCTTGATCCGGAGATCTTCTGAAATACAACGCGATGTTGTATACTAGTAAGGAGTAGAGGAGGAAGTCATGCTGACAGTTGAAATCCAAGAGCCTGTGAAAGATCTCGGAGATTTTGTTTGGTCAGTCAAGGCTAGTGTTTCCCTGCATGACGACGGACGAGTGGAGATGTGGGATCCGACTGGATTTGCTAAGCAACTCATGCAGGACCCGATTCCATGGCGCTTTGAGGATGGCAAAGTACGCCGTCTGTTCTTTCAGGATAACCCCGGTGTCTGGCTACGGCATCTAGGACTAATACTGCGAGGCGGTCAAGTTGTCCCGGTCGTGGTCGTTGATGACGAAGCCAGTGAGCTGACTCGTGAGGAAGTAGCCAACCGTCTGGGAATAGCAGTCAGCACTTGGGCTGCGTATGTGTCTCGAAAACAAGCGCCACAGCCCACCCGCAGGATCGGCCAGACACCTGTTTGGTCGTCTCAAGTTGTCAAGGATTGGCAAGCATCACGGCGAGGCCAAGGCCGCCCGCGTGTACCGCAAGCCGCTTAGCGACGCAGATGATGCTGGTTGTTACACCCGGACCGTTGTGTTTACGCGAGCCCATGATGAAGTCTGTGGATAACTCCAGGGATAATCAGTTACTGTTGAGCCAGTTGTTACCTACTCGTTCGCAGGCGGAGATGATCTGGGTGAGATACTTCTGAGCCATGTCTTCGATCTTTTTCCCGAACAGGGGGATTCTGACCATGAACTCGGCGTCGTAGGTGACAACACAGCCTGTTATCTTGGGTCTTAGAGTCAATAGGCCATTGGTTTTTCAAATGGGAAGTGTCCAATGACAGCAACTGCCTCTTCCACTTTGAATACCTCCGTGATATCGTGGTGCGCAAATGGGAGTTTGTTCTTGTATTCTGCCAATGGTATGGCAGTGAAATACGGGTCCATGTTGGTGCGATGTGCCTGACGTGGGGGAGGGGTTGATTATGACTACGAGGAAGTCTTCATATATTGGTATTGAAATTGTGGTGATTGTAGCTTTGCTAGCGGGTTCGGGAGCAGGGTTGTGGCCTGTACCGTCTTCGTTTGCAGAGCCAACAGATGCGATGACTTTTCGGGAGCCAGTGGAGGTGAGCGCAGAGGTTGTGCCGATTGTAGGGGGGGGATGAGGTGTTTGCTGATCCTGTGCCTCAGCGATCATTGCGGGCAGAGTGGCCGCAGGGAGATGTGACCAGTGTTCCCGTGAGGGTGTCTGGTAGAACAATGGCTGAAGTGGGATCGGGCTTAGTTCGACTGCGTGCGCCCGGCGTGACTCGCGGTGTGTCGGTAGATGCCAGTGTGCGAGTGTTGTCACCGGAGGCATCGCATGGGCTGGTGGGTGTCGGTGTTGTGATGATTGTTGAGATGCCTGTAGCCATTGACTTTGAGGTGGAAGTGGATTATTCGTCATTCGCGGATGCGGTTGGTGGCGGGTTTGGTTCTAGGCTTCATCTGGTGAGCTTGCCGACATGCGCTTTGATCTCCCCTAGTGTTCCTGAGTGTCTAATTCAAACTGATCTTGTGTCGGTGAATGATGGCAATGCTCAGACAGTTCGTGCTGTGGTAGAGACTCAGGTTGGGGAGTTTGATTCTAGTGGCATCTCGGATGGCGCTGTGGTGGACGATGAAATGGCAGTGGATTCTGACAGTGCTGTGGTGGATTCAGTTGCCGGTGGAAAGTCTGTTGACATGGAAAGGTTTGTGGTGGCTGTGGTGGGTGGCTCTCGCTCGGGTGAGGGTGACTATGGTGTGACACCGATGAGTGTGGCAGGATCGTGGGCTGGTGGTGGACGTACTGGTGAGTTTCGCTGGTCATATCCGTTGGGAACTCCGACGGTTCCTGGTGAAATTGGGCCTGAGTTGTTGTTGGCCTACTCATCTGGGCTAACTGATGGGGGTGTGTCCAACACGAATAATCAGGCTTCGTGGGTGGGTGAAGGTTTCAATCTAAATAATGCGTATATCGAGCGTAGGTTTGTGAGTTGTGCTGATGACATGGCTGGCGGAAATAACCCGGTGGCTACTGGGGATCTGTGTTGGTTTAGCGATTCGTTGAAACCTGCTGGTGTAAAGCATCTGAATGCATTTTTAGTCTTAGGTGATCATTCGGGTCAGTTAGTGCAGATAGGGACAACAAATCAGTGGCGGTTGAAAGATGATGATGGCACTCGGATTAAGCTAAATAGTTATAACGGTGTCGAAGGGTGGAGTGTGCAGACTCTCGACGGCGTGAGCTACGAATTTGGGCGTGGGAAGCCTGTGAGTGGAGTGGCTAACACGAACTCAGTATGGTCGGTTCCGGTAGCCGGCAATCATGTGGGTGAGCCAGGCTATTCTGCCAGTGGTTTTGCATCATCGTTCCAGTCGCAGCCGTATCGGTGGAATCTTGATCGTGTTTCTACGCCGACTGGGAAGACGATGACGTTGTTTTATGTTAAGGAAGCGAATCAGTATAAGCGTAATGGGACAACGTTAGTGTCATACGATCGTGGAGGGTATTTAGCGAGGATTCAGTATGGGGAGGCTAGTGGTCAGGAAACCAATGATGCGGCTCAGGGGCGCGTTGTGTTTACGGTGGAAGAGCGATGCGACACATCGGTTTTATCGACCTGTAAGACCGCTACTCCGACAGCTGGAACTGTGGCGGCGTGGCCAGATGTGCCAATGGATGCATTGTGTGAAGGGGCATTTTGTCCATCGCCGAAGGCATCTCCAACATTCTTTTCCAGGAAACGGTTGTCATCTGTAGCCACATTCACTCGGAATGCTGGGAACACAGGATACGACACGGTTGACCAATGGGATATGGGATATCTGTTCTTGAAACCGACAGATGGATCAGCCACAGCACTTTGGCTGTCAACGATTACTCACAAGGGACTCGCGGGTGGGAATGTCACCTTGCCGGCAGTTAAGCTGACTCCCACAATGATGAAGTCATCCATTACTGGGACAGCAATGTCCCGTCCTCGGCTGACTATGATCACGAATGAATCTGGCGGTCAAAGTATTGTCACATACTCGACTCCAGAGTGCACAACGAGCACCGTACCCACCTCAACCATATCAGCGAACACGACGCGATGTATGCCTTCGT
This sequence comes from Propionibacteriaceae bacterium, assembly GCA_009781325.1. Lineage (GTDB taxonomy): Bacteria > Actinomycetota > Actinomycetes > Propionibacteriales > Propionibacteriaceae > WQYJ01. Next base: position 15,458 of record WQYJ01000022.1, read on the forward strand.
ATTATTCGTCGTCAGGTGGAACTCCGGTATTGCAGTGGTTTAACAAGTATGTGGTGGTAGAAGTAGTGGATCATGATGTGATACCGCTGGGCAATGGTTTGGATCCCTCAATGATGGTGACCCAAGATGTGATAACAAGTTACGTTTATAGTGGTGGAGGTGCGTGGCGGTTCAATGAATCACCTTATTCCCCCCTGGCGTATAGGACGTGGAGCATATGGAGAGGCTACAGCGTGGTGACAACGAAGGTGGGGACAGGAACAGCTCAGCAAACTACGGAGGTAAGATACTTTCGTGGAATGCACGGGGATAAGGCTGCATCGGGTACGAAAACAGTATATGTTTCGGATTCAACGGGAGCACTTGTGCTGGATGAAGAGTGGTTGAATGGCCGTGTACGAGAAACTCGGATACTCACTACCACTGGTGTGGA